>CAZSWX010000007.1:18536-19881 GCA_964610865.1 uncultured Enterobacteriaceae bacterium | reverse complement strand
CGGCTCCGAAATTTTCGGAATCTAACAAACACCGAAAATTTCTTGTTAGATGCGGAATATGTCCGAATTTTTTCCTGTTAGAATCAAAATTTCTAGTCCCCTAAATGCAAAATTATAGGGAGATGGGAGACAGAAACACCCGAAAAACAACAAATGGGGCCAGGAATTGTGACGACGATGCAGCTGACGATGGCTGGTGGTGGTAGCCACGAACTATGAACTTCGATGGCAAACAGCAAACGAGGACGAAGTAGCTGTGGTATACATCCACCGCCACCCCTTCTTGGATAATGAATATGAGCTGCAACAGGGTAAAGCTCTTCTTCATTGCGCAAACGACGATGGGACGGAAGCGGTCGTACTCGTCGACGAGGGCGAGGTAGATGGCGTGCTCCAGCAAAACCCCAATGCTCACCACTTCGTGAACCCGCGAGCGCACTGATTCATTGGTTCACGGGCAACTCAATGAGTAGTCGACTCGGCGAGTCAATTTACGAATCGGTCCCACATGCCTGTCTGGGTAGGTCCTGCCTTTGGCTATACCCCCGAGAGAAAAGCGGCCGGTACCTAATTAGCATTATTCTATTTCTTACAATTCGGTCCACCCCAAGGCAAGAAGTGGCTGGAGGCGAAGCCCACGGGGACAGCGGAAGCCTTGCGTGCCAACGTACGGGCACCGGGAGAGTGCTGCTCGTGGGCGTCAACGGCGTGGACGACTTCCAGGGGCAGCGCCCGCCACCTCACCAACCTCAAAAACGCTTCGGTTCTCTTTCGAGTATCAAAAAAAGCGGCCGACCCGTAACTAGTATATAGTATTTATTCCAAATCGGTCCACCCCCGCGGGTGAGGATGGCTGTCGACGGAAGCAGTGGAAAGTGATGGCGCACGAGGATGGCGCGTTCGCAACCAGATCGTGTGATGTAGTTGGCGACGGCGTCTTTCCCGGACCTCCTTGGCATCTACACGGCGAGCTGCACAGCCCAAGCGAAGATGCAACCATTACCATGAGCTCGAGAGAACGATCAATTAGCCACCTCGCAGAGCGGGCCAGTTCACAGCAACATCCACTGCACCAAACCTTCGGCTTCTTGTATCAGCCGCGGCTGTGGGGAAGTGCGAGACCAGCCCACTTCACGATCCGGGCACTTGGAGAAACGGCGCGTGATGGCGGACCTCGATGCCCCTGTGAGTGGGATCCCCGCGCCCATGGCGCCTTTGGTTGTAATTTTACCTACGACGCCGATGGGCGGGCGAAAGAAAGGCGGCCGATTTGCAATAAATACTATAAACAAGTTACGGGACGGCCGAATAAAATTTCCGAGTCGCGCAATGCTGCAGCAGCGCA
>CAZSWX010000007.1:13009-18526 GCA_964610865.1 uncultured Enterobacteriaceae bacterium | reverse complement strand
GTTACAAAAGGGCCGGGTGACGGCGCCTTAGAGGCCACCCCCGAAACCACACATCACTTCATGCAGCTCTGTCTTTCTCGATATTAGGTAAAAGGCAACCGATTTGTAATAAATACTATAATGCTAATTAGGAACCGGCCGCCGCGGGATTAAATCCCCAAATAAAAATCTATAGTAATTCAAAGATATGCAAAAACAGTATTCCATTTACCTGTTGTATTGCCACACGACCAAGAAGAAGTACGTCGGGTCCACGGGCGACTTGAAAGCTCGCGTCGCGGTGCACGAGAGTTCCTGCAAGCATGGGCGCAGCTGCTCGTCCTCGGAGGTCGTCCGCGGCCGCTCCTTCGCGGTGCTCGTGCTCGAGGAGAACATCCCCGAGGACCAGCGGTACGCGAGGGAGCATCACTACATCACGGCGTTCCGAGACAGCGGCGGTCTCGTGAACAAGAACTTGCCCATTTTGTGCAAAAGCAGCTATTCGCGGGAGTATTACCTGAGAAACAAGCAAAAAATCAAGGAGAGGTCTCGCGAGTTCTACAAGAAGCGGAAAACTGCGTCTTGATCTCATGTTAATTATCTCCCGCAACAGTATACATGCCAGAACTTTCAGAAATGACCATCAAAACCCTGCGATGCTTGGCCCGGGAACATGCCATCACGAATGCCTCCCGCATGATCAAAGCGGACCTCGTCCGCGCCTTGAGTGCGAAGAAAGCGGCTGCTGACCGTGCCAAGGTCAAGGACCGTTTGACTGTGCGGTGGCAGTGATTCGCAGCGCCGCAAGACACTTAAGGCAACCCCGAAAAGGAACTTAAACGGCTGCCTATAGTATGTATCAATGAGCACCACCACCACAACCACCGATAGGCAGAAAATGCTCCAGAGAAAGTACAGCCAGAAGTGGCGAGAAGCGAACCGCGAGAAGTACAACCAGCTTCAGAATCAATACTACCACGAGAGTGCGAGATCTCCCGAGTTGCTGGAGAAAATGCGCCAGTACTCGCGCGAGTACAGGAGGAAGAACCTCGACAGGGCGCGGACGCGGGCCCGTGAATACCGCGATAAACAACGGCAAACGCGCATCGCTGCAGGCACGTACATCCCACAAGGGAGGCCCGTTGGACACGTGCCTTCCAACAAGGGCTTAAAGGCCCATGATCACTAGTCCATCAAACCGACTTCACCGGGCATATCCAGATAGCCCCCTCTCTCTGCATGTGCGCTCTTTTAAATGCAAAGGGACTTAAATATATGGCTATATAGTAAGTTAATGACAACAAACACAATTTACCAATTCACCAAATACAACATGGCGCGTGACCGCGTCCCCAAACGCGAGAGCTCAAATGCTCGCAAACTCGCGAAGATATGCGAAAGAAAGGACAGATCCTATCACCTCATGATCGATCCAAAGGAACCGTGCATTGCTTTCGGCGACATCGACCACTGCCCGTCGCCCGAGGTCTTCTCGGACTTCTGCGCCGTGCTTGCGGAGGGCTACGAAGTCGACGTCGAGGCGATTTCGTACACGGAATGCAAAAAGAGTGACGCAGACTGGAGTTACCACTGGTCGATTCCGTCCACGAAGACGGACGTCGCAACCCTGAAGGCGGCGCTCGGAGGGGCGTCGTGTTTTGATGGGTACTCGAAGTACATCGACCTGTCCATCTACTGCTCCCATCCATTCCGCCTGCCGAACCAGACGAACTTCGAAAAGCCCCTCAAGCACGTGATCAAGCGAGGAGAGATGATCGACTTCTTCGTGCACTACACGGAGAACGCAACCGTGGAGTGCGAGCCCGTGGAGGACCCTTCGGATCCCGAGGACTGGGTCGCCACTGTCCCTGGCAAGGACTGGGCTAAGAACGAGTCCCGAATCCGAGACATGGTCACGGCCATGCCTGGCTTCTTCGATTCCTACGATCGCTGGTTCAGGCTGGGCATGATTATCCACCACGAGAGCGGCGGTGCGGGAAGGGCGTTGTTTGACGAGCTGTCACGCCTGTTCAAGGGATATTCGTCCTCGTCAGTATCTTCGAAGTGGAATCAAATCGACAGATCATCAAAGAGCTCAGCAGAGGAGAGGAAGCGCCAACTGACGATTGGTAGTCTCTGTTTGTGGCACCGAGAAGTGAATCCAGTGGAAGCCAAGGAAGCCCAGCCGCTCACGGCCGAGCCCAGCATCGTCGGATGCGAGCGGTACCTGAGCAACCTCTTCACCAAGCAGCACTACACCAGCAACCGCCTCGTCGTGCTGCAGTCCTGCTGCGGCTCAGGCAAGACCTACGCGGTGTCCAAATACGTCGGCGAGGAAGGTGACAAGGTCATCAGCCTCGTCCACCGCAGGTCGCTGGTGAGCCAGCACGTTGCTGACTTCAGAAAACACGGGACTCGCGTGCAAGATTACCGTGACCAAGGCTACGACGCCGAGGAGAGCGGGGTCGTCTGTATCAACAGCCTCTGCAAGTTCTATGGGGATGGAGGAGAGAGGGACTTCAAGGACATGGTGGTATACATCGATGAAGTCAATTCGCTTATCGAGACGCTCACCCACAGCATCACGCTGCGGCAGAACGTGAAGCGGATCAACGAGACGCTCATGTGTATGCTCAAGCACTGCAAGAAGATCGTCGTGTCTGACCACGTCATTCGCGACACCGTCTTCGACCTGCTCAAAGGCAAGCCATTCTTCGTGAAAAATACCTACCAGAACTTCAGAGGAGTCAAAGCGCTGCAGCTAAAGGACGAGGTGAAGTTTAAGGATGCGATGCAGCTGGAAGTCGAGAGCGGGAAAGGTTTCTTCGCGGGATTTGACTCAGCGACCACAGCAGCGGACTACTACCACCATTTTAAGCCCATGGCGCAGCAGGAGTGCCTGCTTGTGACGGCGGAGAGCACCGTGGAGATCCCTGAGAATCTGAGTGTGTGGGAGGGTAAGTGCGTCTTCTACTCCCCCAAAGTGGAGTGCGGCTGCGACTTTAGCGTTGACACGAAGCAGAAAGTGTTCTACCACATGAAGGGGCACAGCGTGCTGCCGTCCTCGGCCTTTCAGCAGATCTGCAGGACGAGGAACATGAAGTCACTGACCTGGTATTCGCTCGCTGGCGAGCACGAGCCGCTGTACGAGGACGTGGAATCTTGTGAGAGCTCGCTGCAGGAGAACCGCAAGGCCGTCCAGCTCTACTCGTGCAGCACGTACCTGGACAGCGAAGATGAGGTGCAGTTCAGCAAGAACAGCTTCTACAAGATGTACGTCAAGAATGAGTACACCATGGACTGCTTGTCCACCAACAAGGAGCTACATTTGCTGCGCATGCTGGAGGAGTGTGGCATGAAGTGCAGCGCCGAGGGAGAGTACAAGAAGACCTTGCCCAAGGAGATGAGGCTGGAGATGCGGTCTCGCGCGGCAGGTGCCGTCGTTGAAGAGTTTGACGGCTGGTTGAGGGGCGACATGAATCGGAACTTCTCGAAACGAGCCGAATTCTTGAAGCTGCGGACGAAGGAGGAAAAGGAGAAGTACGAGCGGTTCATTTGCGACGAGAAAGCAAAAGATGAGCACCGTGCAGTGATACGGCTGCTGAAAACGGACAAGTATATTCAGAAGAAGCGGAGAGAGAAACTTGAGTCGTCGTACACCGACGTGGGGGTGACCAACAGCTACTCGAAGATCCAGGTGCTGTCGCAACTTGAGAAGGCAGTGGGGGCAGAGCGATTCGGATTCCTCGGGCAGGACACAAACGACAAAGGGAGAGCCACATTTACGGACGGCGTGGTGGCAATTGACGACACGCTTTACGGCATGATAAGAGCGCTTTTTCACAAGCGGAACAAAGTGGAGAAGCCAGCGACGTATCGAGAATTCAACAGGCTGTACGCGTCGCTGCTGAAGAACATCTGCCCCAGGCTTGTCACCACGGAGAGGGTTGGCAAGAAGAAAGAGAGGATCTACGGTGTGGACAAGGACATGATTCGCGAGTCGGCGGAACTCGACCTGTTAAAAAACTCAAAACGGACGGCGTACGACGAGCAGACGGCAGAGAAACTGGGAATTGAGATTCCTGAGAGAAAAGAGGAACCAGAAGGGCCATTGTTTCTGGAGGAGGAGGAGGACCATTTGTCGCCGCTGGACAGGGGCCTCACGGTTTACGGCGACGAGTCCGACGATGACGACGGGGAGCACGACATCGACTACGGATTCGGGAACTACTCGTTGCTTTCACCAGATCTACGAACGCCCCTGAGGCAAGTTCTAGTAACATGAAAAGAAAAGCTTGAGTACATATATACAAAACATGTCAAATTGGAATCCCGATGTCATGGAATTATTAGAAAAGGTGCGCACTAACAGCGTGAACCTCAGCGAATACCACCGAAAGAGAGCCCTTTACTTCAAATCCTTCAGCAAGTACTTCGATGTGCCCATCTTGGTCATTGGAGCCTTCAGCAGCAGTTTTGCCGTTGGTGCGCAGCCATATTTCGACCAGTCGCTCATCAGCCTCGTGGGTTGCTTCACGGGGATGTGCATCACCATCGTGACGAGCATCAAGCTGTACCTGAACATCCAGGACTCCATGGTGCTGGAGATCGACATGAGTAAAGAGTTTTACACGCTGGCCATTGAGATCTATCGCATCGTCTCGCTGGACGAGGCAAACAGAGGTGAGGACGGCGTCAACTACTTGAACAAATCGTTCTCCCACTACAGCAAATTGGTGGAGGGCAGCAATTTGCTAAAGAAACGGTTCAAAATCGATCAGCTGGCAACAGCAGAACGCACCGCGTTGGCGTTCGGATCCGACACGGACAGCGACCAAGGGGTGGAAACGCAGCAGCCGCATTTATCACCAGTTTAGACGAAGTAGGAGATGCTGTCGAGGTGAATCTCCGTCGGCAACGCCGTGGATGCGAACTTTCGGAAGTGCAAGCGGCCATTTGTTTCGATGTCGATGATCCCGACTACGTCTGTCTCCATTGACACGGGAAAGCTCCTCTTGTAACCAGACGGTATGTACGCCGACGAGCCGACGAGAATCTGGAGCACATAAGAGTCGTCGGGAATGGCTGAGCCGTCACTTAACTGCACTGTCCCGCGGAAGTGCACGTGAGTGAAGGTTCGCCCTCTGAATTCGTGCTGGGTGACCACCATTTTGACTGCTCGCGCTGCGTTTCCCCCGGATGGGCGGAAGTGCAAGCCCCCCGCTCCGGATTGGTACCGAATGACGTCCGAGCTGCTAGATGAATTATAAGCGGCTGCTGTATGCAGCGAAAAGGACGGCATAGCGGCGTCTATTGCGGCGATGTTGCTTTGGTTGGTGCGAATGCGCTGATTTGGAAGTGCCATATCTAGATATAACAAAAGCGAGATAAAAACAATCGGGGGATCTGGGCCGATGGCAATTGGCGGCCGGAACGGAACTAGTATATAGTATTTATCCCAAATCGGCCGCCTTTTTTATTCGACGCCACGAAAAAACGAAAAAGCCCCGAGCGCCTCCCTAATAAGTGTGCCAATGG
>CAZSWX010000007.1:0-12944 GCA_964610865.1 uncultured Enterobacteriaceae bacterium | reverse complement strand
CTTTGGCATCCTGAGAATCTTTAGATTCCGACTGGGGAGCAGCAGCAACATGGGCAAGCCGGTGGATTATTCCTGTTGGTCGTGAATCTAGCACTGGATTCACACCTCCCGGTAATAATTTGCAAATTATTACAATGTGCACTGAATCTAGCCGGTGGATTCATGGTGAAAGGAATAATCTATGGCATGGCCCGTGGTAGCATCAGCGGCTCGGGTCCCCGGATAATAATCTAGGCTTAAGACATATGGTATTGAAAGTGTCACCTGAGATGCTCGAGCAGCACAAGGACCAGCTTAGCTACTTTATTACGAACCAAGACCTCGACCAGTTCGTGAGAGGAGCCAGCGAGCACGTGGAGAGGTACGGGGAGCTCGACGACAAGTACAAGTCGATCTACGAGCTGCTGCCGACCAACAACTCGTACCAGTTCATTTTGACGGAGTCCGAGCCCAACCTCGGCCACTGGTGCATTATCATGAGGTACGGCAACACGGTAGAGTGGTTTGACCCGTACGGTGGCAGCCCCACCTCGTCGCTCAAATTCATCCCCAAAATCATGAACAGGGTGCTGGACAACACGCCCAGCGACATCAAGGACTTGGTGAAGACGATCGAGAAGGGCGACAAGTTCGTGTGGAACAAGGCCAAGTTCCAGTACGACCACCCATTGGTGAACACCTGCGGTCGTCACTGCCTGTCGAGGCTGCAGTGCATGCTGCTCGGCATGGACCTGAAGCAGTACCAGAGCTTCATGCGGAAGCAGAGCAAGGCGCTGGGGCTGCCGTTCGACGTCGTGTCGTGCCTATTTATCAGAATTTAATCTCTGAAATGTATATATACTCACATGTCTCACGAGGACGACTTGATTTATTACGACGCACTGATCTCGAACGTCGAGAACAACAACAACGTGGAGCCGGACCTGGTCTTTAACGAGAACCGAGAGGATGCGTTGGTCGGCGACCCAGGCAACTACAAATTTTCCATCACACGGTTCGTGGTAGACACACTCACGCTGCCGGTCTTTATCCCGACCATCATGTCCACGAGGAACCAGGGCGACACTGTCGACTTGAACAAGACCATCTACTCGGTGACCGTGGTCTACGGGACGGACGCGAGCAACGTGTTGAAGCAGGAGTACTTGCAGTACGTGCCGCAAGACTCGATCAACACGAACTCGGCCCCGTCGATGTTGAGCAACGGGTACCCGAACTACTCCACTGGCTACTACAACATATATAGCACGCAGTACTTCGTGAAGCTCGTCAACACGGCGCTGCAGACGGCGATCAAGGGGCTGAGTGGAACCGACCCAGATGGTGCGTCGTGGTCGAGTTCGGCGCAGCCGCTGGCGTTCTTCTCCTATGATCCGTCCACTCAACTCATCACATTGAATGCGCCGAAATCCCTCTACGACTCATCCAATTCTGACCTCTCCAACACCATCCGCATTTACATGAACCACAGCATGTATCGCCTCTTCAACAGCCTTCCGGCCATTTTCACGACCGACAGCGACGCGAACGGGAAGATCTTCCAGATGCACACGAACAGCTTTGTGGGGACGAGTTTTTATAGCTTGGGAAATGCTCCCCTCATCAATGGTGGGGAAAGTTCGACCAACATTGACGTGCTGGCTGTCAACCAAGAGTACGTCACCACGGACACGTGGAGCCCCGTGTCCTCCATCGTGTTCACGAGCAACTCGATCCCCATTGTGTCGAGCGACGTCAGCGCCGTGCACCAGTTCATCAACGGACAGGAGACTACGACAGGCAGCACGAACATTGTCGAGATGACGGTGACGGACTTCGCCACCGCTGATGGCTTCTTACCGGGCGTGTACTACGTGCCTGAAGCGCAGTACCGCTGGATATCGCTCAAGTCCTCGGGGCCGCTGCGGAACATCAATTTATCCGTGCACTGGAGGAACAAGAAGGACGGGTTTCTGGTTCCACTGCGGTTGTCCGCGGGTGGGTCGTGCTCCGTGAAGATGCTGTTCAAGCGCATCGCCTCCGATTAATTATCTCCAGTAAGCATATAGTATGTCAGACATCCAAACTTTCTTAATCGAAGACTCCAGAATTGCTAACGTGACCGACCAAATGTCCGTGGCTGTGAAAGATGGCCCTGCATCGTCCACGAGGCAATCGTACACCGCCTCCAGTACCTCCAGTAGCAGCGCTCTCTTCAACGTCAACGTGCCCTCTGAGAACACTCTCATCAGCCGGGACATCCGCGTGAAAACTACGCTGTACTTCTGGTATGAAGTGGACATGGATGATAATGTCGGCCAAGACATCGTTAATGGTGCGGTGTGTGCATTTCCCCTGAACTCGCTCTGCAGTGGCGCTTCGTTGACCATCAACAACGCGAAGGTCAGCGTGCAATCACAGGACGTGATGAACATTATCTTAAAGCAGTACGACCAGCGCGAGATTTCAAAGCACATCCAAACCACGCCGTCGTACGTGGACAAGTATTGGGCTCAGCCCGGTGCGGCATTAGCTGTAAACAGCCCCTTGAATGGGTACCAATATGCAGAGATGGACTCGAATGTGGTCGGGCGTGGCGGCTACGAATTCAACGTACAAGTGGACTACAAGACTCAAGCGGCGGGCAACGCAATCACGAATCTTGCAGCAGTCGATGGTAGGTTCGTGCACGCTGCAGGGCAGGCCTTGGATGATAAATACCGCGTGCAGGTGACTCTGACCGTCACTGAGCCGATCCTGTGCCTCCACCCCCTTCAGTTTATGAACGACGATGGCGCTGCGTTTCTTGGGGTGAACAACTTGGAGCTGTTGCTTACCATCAACGACGCGAAGAACCTGTGGTGTCAGAAGGGAAACATAATCTCTGATTTTGGTAGGGGTGTCAACGAGTACGCTGGCTTCACCAACGCGAATTTAACACAAACTACGAACCCGTTCAAGGACTCCGAGACGGAAATTCAGGTCAATTATTTGAGTTTACACCCAAGCCAGTACGCAAAGATGAACACCAAGAACGTGCTGCCAACTTTAGACTACAGCCCGTTCATCACCACTTGTTCCGCGACGAATCCCGCGGCGCAAAAAACACAGACGTGTAACTTCATCAGCCTCTCCCAAATCCCTGACAAAATTTACGTGCAAGTGCGCATTCCGTACAACAACCAGAACCAGTACAACTCGAACAACTTGGGGGCACGCATCGACACCGTGACAGTGACGTTCAATAACAAATCGGGGCTGTTGTCGGAGATGAGCACCTATCAGCTGTACGAGATGAGCAAGCGAAACGGGAACACGCAAACTTGGGCAGAATTCAACGGCCAGATAAGGACAGCGAACTCGCTGTACTCTCAGGATGGCCAGACGGGTTCCCCCATCTTACAGGCCTCACTTGGGTCCATCGTCATCATTGATCCAGTGTTAGACCTCGGGTTGTCCGATTTCCTATCATCTGGGTCATTAGGCCAATATGGCCTGCAAATCAAGGTCACTTACACCAACACTTCGGGCTACTTCTTGTCCTCCACAGGCGCCGCTTCGACACAAGACGTTCCCTTCGAAGTAGCCGTCATCTGCGCGAACAGCGGGCTGATCGTCACGTCTCAAGGGTCGTCTGCGATGATGACCGGATTGCTCACCAAGTCCATGGTCCTTTCCGCGAAGGAGAAGGAGGGAGACCTCAACTACGAGGACCTTGCGGAGATGTCCGGCGGAGCACCGCACCGTGGGGCATTGACCAACATCGGCAACATCATGAAGAAGAAATTCAAAGGGATGAGAGCTGGGTACGTGCGATCTGGAGGGCACTACGCGCACTCAGGAGGCGCACGCGAGCACGACAAATTGGAGAAATACATGTAAGTGTTCATTTGCAATAAAAAGGCGGCCGATTTGTGAATAATCATATATATACTAACTCCGTTTCGGCCGCCCAAAGTCTGGCCTGGGCCAATTGCCATTGGTCCATATGCAAATTTTTAATATAGCCTTATTTATATATCGATGTCAACTCTTGATATTTTACAGTACAACGACGCGCTGGCGATGACGCTCTTGAAGTTCAATCGCGAGTACGCGGAGGCGACGAACATGACCAACGTCATCCCGCAGACAAGCCTCCTCTTTGGTGGCACACGCGTACGCAAGCACCCACTTCCAGGTGAAGACAAGAACACGCATTTCAACAACCTCCACGTCACCGAGTCCTTGGTGGGAGGCAAGAACAAGTGGAACGCACTGGCACTCGACGCTGCAACGAAAGCCGTGGACTTGGCGAACGACGCGGGCACCAAAGCGGTCGCGGGAATGGGCACCACAGGCCTGTCTGGGCAGATTTTAAAGCCGAAGCCAACGCCGAGGAAGCCGCGCGCCAAAGCATCGGGCGGCAAGAACAAGTGGAACCAGCTCGCGCTTGACGCGACGAGTAAAGCCGTGAACTTGGCGAACGATGCCGGGACCAAGGCGATCGCGGGACTGGGGAAGCCGGTCGGATTGCCAAAGCCCAGGTCAGTCCCAAACGCTGGACCTGCCCAGTTAGGCCTGAGGGGCGGGAAGAACAAGTGGAATCATCTCGCTCTTGACGCGACGAGTAAAGCCGTGAACTTGGCGAACGACGCAGCCAGTAAAGCGATCGGAGGGGTGGGAAAGCCAGAGCCGAAGTCCGTCCAGAACGCGAAAGCGAAGCTGCATCAGTATTTGCAGGGATCGGGGAGGAAACCGACCGCGAACCAGTTGAATTTGCTCGAAAAGCACGGGTACATCCACAAAAACCCGGCGGTCGCGAGCGGCGGAAAGAAGAGTTCCGCCGAGAAGTTCGCCAAGGGATTCAAAAAGGGCTTCATGGGCACCATGGACGCCGCTGGTGACATGGCGCAGAAGGCAGCAGAGACCGCCACCAAGGTCGCTCCGTTGGTCGCCATGGCTGCTGCTGGGAAATCAAATGGGAGGACACGGAGGGCGGCGATCGTGAAGCGAGTCATGAAGGACCGTGGTGTGTCGATGATCGACGCGTCGCGAATCGTCAAGGCTGAAGGTTTGTACCAGAAATAATTATGTATAGTTAAGTATATACCACATGGTTCGATCCATATCAGACTTACGTAATGCTTATCTCGCAATGCCAGAACAAGGAAGAAGATGGGAAACTGTAAAAGAGGACTTTACGAACGCCACCGCGCTGCAATTGCTCGATTCTACTTCCTACACCAGCAACCAGGTGCGGCTCTCCAAAGGGATCTATGCCGTCAACCTGCTCCTCGGCTTGAAATTTGACAGCGCTTTTACCTCGGGGACAGACTACATCAAAATCGAGGTGCTAGAGACCCCCTCCTCCGGCGCCGCAGTAACCAAGAAGGTTTACTACGAAGAGTACCCTGAATTGCAAACGTACAACGCGGATGCCGACACGCAGGCGAACCTCAGCGTAGACTTCGTCTACCCCATTACTGGGCCTTATTCGGATGTCAAATTCCAATTGACCGTCAGTGAAGACGGTGAAATTATGGCAAGTGACGACCAATACAATACGGGCTCTGTTGCTTCCGCGTTGCAAATCAACCAAATCTTCTAATTCCTCGTTTCTCGACATATGCATACATGACAACACGCAACGGCGCGTGTTGTCATTCATCTCATTCACCGATGTCCATGTCCTGGGGCAGCCGGTTGAGGATGTCGATCTTGTGCTCCGTCAGGGGGTTGGACGTCTCTGCGGGAATCACGATGTTGTGCTTGCTCGTCTTCTTCGGTTGGAGCAGCGAGTTGACCAGAGTCTGCGGCGCTTTCAACGCCGACACGACGTCGAGACTCGAGCGGATGTCGTATTCGTTCTTCTGCTGCTTTTCGGCTTTCGACGCGGGGTTCAACGTGATGACCTCGCCGTTCTTTCCGAGCTCTCGCGCGAGCACCGCACCCTGCGAATGCCCAAGCGTTTCAAGGTCGTATTTGTTGTACTTCTTCTCGGCCCCTTTCTGCATCTTCTGACCCTTTTTGTATCGGTTGGTCAATTTGTAGGCCCCGAGGGCATACATGGCGTTGTTTGCCCAGTCGCTCGGTTCCACGGTTCCGCGGTGCGCGACCACGAGCTTTTTTTCGTCGTCGTCGTGGTAGACCTTGCCGTACAAGTTCGAGAGCTTTTCGTCGAGGATGTATCCGTTGAGCGTCTTCGGAGGGTTGGGCTCGTAGCTGGCGTTCAAGAAGTCCTTGATCTCCCCAACTTGGAGGCGGCCTCCAAAGGCCGGGCCGGGTGATGGTGGTACGTTGTCCATTATTACCATGAGCCGAGATAATAAAATAATCTAGTAACATAACATATGCACACATCATTCCTAGATGAAAAATTCGACGCTCGAGACAAGCCGATCTCGGAGAGCTCGAGGAAGCTCTACGTGCGGAACCTGACGAAGCTCAACGACAACCATCCCGTGACATCCTTTGACTTCCTCAAGGATCCCGCGATTATTCAAGCAAAATTGATGCCGTACAAACCAACCACGCAGCGGTCTTATTTGATAGCGATCTGCTCCGCGGTGAAGAAACACGGAGACGGGGAGTTACACAAAACGTACTATTCCTTGCTACAGGCCATGAACGACGCATTACGCAGCAACCCGACCAAATCCGATCAACAGGAAGCCAATTGGATGACGCAGGATGCTGTGAACGCCGTGTTCGCGAAGCAGGTGGCGAAGGTCCTGCCATTTCTCGCGCCAGCGGCTGGGCGCCAAAGGCAGAAGCTCGGCAAGTCGCAGTTCAAGGACCTGCTGCACCTCATGGTGCTCTCCCTGTACACGCTGCAGATGCCGCGGAGAAACATCGACTACACGCTCATGCGGCTGTCCACCGACCAGTCCGACCAGTCCTCCAACTACCTGGACCTCGCGCAGCGGAAGTTCGTGTTCAACAACTACAAGACCAAGGGGACGTACCAGTCCGTGGAAGTGGAGATTTGCGACCAGCTCATGGACGTCATCCGTCTCTACCTCAAGCACCATCCATTTGCGAACAAATTGAAGCACAAGAAGCACAACGTGCCGTTCCTCGTCAACTACTACGGCGAGCCGCTCACGAACTCCAACGACATCACCAAGATCCTCAACCGTGTCTTCGGGAAGCGCGTGGGGTCGTCGCTGCTGCGCAACATATACCTGACGAGCAAGTACGCGGACGTCATCGAGGACCTGGAAGAGGACGCCGCCAACATGAGCACGAGCGTCGACACGGCGCTGAACCACTACATCAAGCGCGACAGGCCTCTGACTGAGCAGTCCGTTGACGACGCAGCCAGCAAAAAATAATGGTCTAGGTATAATGATCAATAGTACGAATTGGAAATGGGAAGTGGAGCGGCTGATTCGCAAGTGGCAATTCAGACGGTGGTACGAGCCGAGCGACTTCGCGGAGTTCTGTTTTGACAGAGTGGCAACCTGCGATGCCAAACAAAGACTTCGAATAATTATCTACTGAAAGTATATACTACCAAATGGAGCCCATAACAAGTTTAGACGGCAACAGCATTTACGGTGTCGCGAAGGAGCTGCAACTGCGAGCAATTCGCGAAATGCAACGCAACACCGAGGAGATCCGCGAGAAGCAGGAGGCGGGTATCGACACGGGACTGGACGCGTTCATTGAGAAGAACGACGAAATCGAAGCGCTGGCCTACCAGCTGAAAGCGAAAGTGAGCCAACAAAGGCAGTTCCAACTTTGATGGCGCAGACCTGCGCATTTAAATATCTGCCGAGATAGTATATAACAATGGCAGCGATTGGTTTCAGAATGAACCGGCCCCAAGCGGAAACATATGCAGCGGGCATAATTGAAAGAATCAACGATGGCACCCTCACATTGCAAGAGGCGCGCCAAGCTCAAGCTGAAGTGAGGGAGCAAGAAGCGTGGCCTGGAACGGGGCCTCTGAATTGGCATGCGGTCGTTTATGACTCTTTGAACCAAGCAATCAACACTTACTTGAGGGGGAAAGCAGATGCGATGAAATCAGATGGAACCATCGCAAGCTTGCTGGCGGCGATAGCCAAAGCCGCTGGCACTGCGACCCTGACGCTCACGAAGAATCGCAAAGCATGGGCGGAGAGTGGCACGAAGGAGCAGATGGAGAAATTGAGGGACGCCGCCCGAAAGTACAGCGAGGTTTTCACTGAGCTGAGTCGGGTAAAAGAGGAACCTCCCCTGCGGGACTATGCAGACCTTTACCAGAACGCGCAGCGCAAGGTGGCGGAGCTGGTGCACCAAGGAAAAGCAATGTACAGAATGAGCGGCGCCACGGTGAAACTTGGCCCGGTCTCGACTGGGAGTGGGCGTGCCCGTCCGCAGCTCCACAGGCCCAGCCTTTTGGGCATCCCCGAGCCGGAGCTCCTCGACTTCTTCAAAACCATGCCGCGGAAGCGGTTTCTGTAATATATCTTCACTATGAATAATACACACATGAGCAAAGAGTTCAACGACAAGACGGTGGAGGCCTTCAACCACATGAGCCTCACGAGCAAGTTCAAGGTCGTGGGGTCCGCCGCGATAAAAAAATCCATTTACTACGCCGATTTCGACCTGTTCGAAACCGTGCGAAACAAGAGCGAGCGCGCGATCTTCCGCCACTTTCGCGCGCTCTTCAAGCTCTTCCGGAAGTCGCCGACGACCCTCATCACGGACTTCAAGTGCGGCGTGGACGCGAACGGCGACCCGCTGCGGTGGGACTACGCGAGCATGATGAGAGGCGAGAACCAGGGCGTGAAGTTTACGGACGCCGTCAAGCAGCGGTCCATGGTCAAGCTCGACGTCGTGCTCCTGCTGAACGGGCGGTTCCTGGAGATCACCGAGGTGTACTCAATTTTCATTCGGCACAAGTCCAACTATCAGCGCACGAAAGAGGAGCACCTCCAAGAGATCATCGAGGAGTACATCACGCTTGTCAACAACAAGAACTGGTTCAAGGCGCTGAAGAAGGTGTTCCTCTACTTGAAGCACACCGGCGAGGCGCCTAAGATCCAGCAGCTGCTGCTGACGTACTTCAATCAGCCCATCGGGTTACTGTACCGCGCGAAGACGGACATCGAGACGATCTTGGAGGTGCTACACCACCAGAAGGTGAAGGTGGCGGACGTGCGCGTTGCACTGCAGGCGCTCAAGGAGACGGTCAGCGCCTTTGACGTTACGAACCACCTCGAGCGCATCTCCAAGTACGGTAAGAAACGCATGAGGAGGCCGTTGGAGAAGCAGCGCGACCTCCTCTTGGCGCACCTGAACCGAGAGGCGAACCGCTTCATCAAGCGTCACAAGATTTAAATTAATATCTACTCTTAATTCAAATGCTGACATACGAAGAAACCGACCATTTGATTGCGGTGATAAAGAAGGCGGACGGGACCAGTAAAAAAGACAAGAAGCTCTACGTCACCTCAGACGAGGCGTCCATCAAGCACGGCGGTGTGTCGTTGGACGTCGGCTCTGGTGAGAGACTGCAGCTGACGCCAAACCCCAAGGTCGAGCGACAGTGCCTGTACATCTGCGGGCAGTCCGGGTCCGGCAAATCCCACTTCACCTGCGAATACGTCAAGCAGTGGAAGAAGCAGTGGCCGAAGCGGCCCGTGTACGTCATTTCGAGCATCGCCGAAGACAAGTGCATTGACTCGCTCAAGCCGAAGCGGCTGGACGTCATGAAGAGCGACTTCTTGTCGGACGACATCACGGCGAAGGACTTCAAGAACGCCATGGTCATCTTCGACGACGTGGATGTGTTCCCGTACCAAGTGCGCCGCAAGGTCATGGGCATCGTGAACTCCATCCTGCAGATCGGGAGGCACTTCAACGTGTCCATCTGCTTCACGACCCACAATCCCACGAACGGAGCCGAGACCAAGATCTTGCTGGCGGAGGCGAACATCATCACGGTGTTTCCGAAGACCACGGGCAATCGCGCGCTGAAGTACCTCCTGGACGCGTACCTCGGCCTCGACAAGCAGCAGATTGCAAAGATCAAAGCCATGAAGTCGCGTGCCGTGAGCGTCGTCCGCGGGTATCCGCAGGTGATCGTCGGCGAGAAGCAAGCTTTTCTGGCTCATGAATTTTGATTCTCAAGGTGACCGATTTGGAATAAGTACTATATACTAGTTCCGTTCCGGCCGCCTTTCAATGATTCACAAGGAAAGCCTTCGCTGAAGAAAATGAATTTTGATTCTCAGGCTATGCCTCAAGGTGAGTCTTCGCTGAAGAAAAGGTGACCGATTTGGAATAAGTACTGCATACTGGTTCTGTTCCGGCCTTTTTCGCAAAAAGAAAGAACCGATTTGTAAATAGTGAACATTTCTACTTACAAATGGGCCCCAGAGGCTGGGCCTGCTCAGTCAGGCCTGAGGTGTGGCTGCAAGATGCGGCGACTTGCTAAACGGCATCTGCCAGCTGCTGTGCTTCCCAGTACTTGAGGTTCGTGCTGAGTCCCAGTTTTTTCACGCGCGCTTTGCCCATCCACCCCAGCACTTCCACGAGGGACGAATCATAGCCGCTTTTGTCCTGTTCTGACATGCCCCTCTTGATGCGCTCAGGCACGTACCCGACGACGTACTCGCGCTCTTTGTTGTCGTAGGACACGTCCGTGATCTTCCACTTCTTCCCTTCGTCGTCGGTGAAGGGCTCGTCTACGAGGATGTCGCTGTAGTAGCTGGAGCTGCCTCGCGTCTTCAAGTTCTCCAAAGGCTGGGCCTGCCCAGACAGGCGTGTGGCTTCCGTGGCTGTCGTTTTCTTCTTCTTTGAACCAACTGGCGCTCGTTTCGTGCGCAGCTTGGCAACTGTTTCTGCTTGCGCATCCAGCTTCTCTTGCTCTTCTTCCTCCTGGAGATTCTCTTCAAGGGCTCTCGTATAGTACGTCCGTTGGAACTCCTCCCTCTCCCTCTTTTCTTTATCCGTGTACTCACTGGGATTCGCCTTGCGGTGCTCCAGGATTGCCTTGTCGATGGGTTTATGTTGATCTGAGAACTCCGGTTCCGCTGGCCTCTTGCCACTCGCATCAGGAACGGCGAGCACGAGCAGCGACTCACGGACCCACGATGTTCGAGCGGTACGTGGGTCCGTATTGCCTCCAATTTTGGAGATGCGGTAACGGTCGGGTCGGTTGGGTTTTCTGCGCTGAATGACCTGCGTGATGTAATAGAGGTCGTCAGACCAGTTGGGATCACTGAATTTATCAAGCTTACCCTTGCTTATTCTCAACCTTACGATTGACCCAACCTGGTAGGGATCTGGTTGGTTGGTGTGGTCGGCGATCTTCTGCTTGTCGACGTTCGTGATGAGCTGAGCGATGCCTGCTGGAGTCGCCAACGCAAAACCCTCGGCCGGAGTCATGCCGGTCGCGAAGCTCTTGCGGTTGTTGTACACCTCGACGGCCTGGTCCAAGAACAGCGGCCAGTTAAAGTATGACGGGCGGCCCCTCATGCCGTTGTGGATGTACAGCAGCTTGGCGAGGATTCGTTTGATCACGCCGTTCGCTCTTTCGACGAGGGAGTTGGATTGTGGCAGACCAGGAATTGTCCAGCTGGGTTTGACGGGCGGGTTCATGTTCTGCAGCACGGCGACGTACGGCCCACCGAACTCTCCTCCCTGGTCGGACTGGATGTACTTCGGCAGCTTGTTGTACGTTGTTTGAATCATGGTGAGGAATTGCTGCATGATTGGTGCAATGGTGCTAACGAGTTTGTCTTGCATCTTATAACACCACATGTAGCGGCTGAAGTTGTCGATGATCACGAGGATGTACTTGTACACCTTCCGGTTCATCATACCTGGTCGATTGATGTAGTCGATGAGGTCGATCGACAGCGAGTCGAGCGGCTTCTTCGGCACGAATGACGAGACGATCTTGGGTTTGTTCTGGTACTGGAACACCTGGTCGGTCTTCTGCTGTTTGAGCCATCCAGCAATGTCCCTGCGGAGAGGAAATGCGGCGTTGCCGTAAGTGGCTCTCATGTGAGCGGTGAGTGCATCGCGGCCCAGCATGTAGCCTCGGTTGTAGTATTCGTAATCTAATCGATTTCGCTGTTGCACCGTCAGTGGCATTATATGTTTGCGTGTGAAAAAAAAGGCGGCCGGTTCCTAATTAGCATTATAGTATTTATTCCAAATCGGTCACCTTTTCTTCAGCGAATGCTTTAGGTGACTCCGGCAGGTGGTTCTCTAAGTGCCGTGGGGCTTAAAGGTGCGGCAATGTATCCAAAGGTGACCGACCCGTAACTAGTATATAGTATTTATCCCAAATCGGTCCACCCTTCAAGGGGGTCCCTTTAAGTTACCTCGGCTTCGTGATTCCTTAAGTGTTCATCAGGCTTAAAGGCCAATTCAGGTAACGGCAAAATCAGTAATGAGGTGACCGGTTCCTAATTAGCATAATAGTATTTATCCCAAATCGGTCCACCCTTCAGGGGGTCCATTTAGGTGATCTCTTTTAAGTGACCCTGCGAGGTTACCTTTTAAGTCTTGAGAAGGTTTAGAGGCGCAAAATCATTCCGGGGGTGACCGGTACCTAACTAGTATAATAGTACTTATCCCAGTTCGGTCCACCTTCAGGGAGCCCTTTAAGTGACCTCGATTTATTGAATTCTTTAAATGGGCATTTGATTTAGAGGCGGCCGGAACCTAACTAGCATAATAGTACTAATCCCAAATCGGCCACTTCGAGCAATGAAGATTCAAGGTGTGGACAGTCGGGATCTAATTTTCATGGGTGAGATCTAAAGTAAGAGGGACCCGCGGGGTGTAGACGACAAGTAACGGAATGGGGAAAGTTAACTCCCCCCCAGTCTGTCATAGCGTGGGGGTTATACTATGGTATATAACCCCCACTGCTATGACATGATTGATTACTTCACTCTCCCATTTGGCGCTACAGCGGGTAGCCGAAGTAGCATCTACTCGAAGTAGGCGCCAGAGTCTCCCGGAAATGGCAT
>CAZSWX010000006.1:0-20888 GCA_964610865.1 uncultured Enterobacteriaceae bacterium | reverse complement strand
ATCAGATTATACAACAGATTACCAATATAGTAGCGCTCGAAGATGAGTTAATTACAAAAGATAGTGAGTTAGGTAACTTAGAAGGCCAATACTCTGATCTTAAAGGTAAGGCTACACAGGTAAAAAGTCAGCGCAATTTATTTGCATGGTTGTTTGGAGGAACTACTACCGGAACGTTAATATGGATCGCTTCGTTTTACTGGAAATTACGAGGAAAAAGAAAAGTGAAAAACATTATAGACGAAAAGCTAGAGCCTGAAGAAATTACAGAGGATATAGGAAATCGTATTGATGATGTACAAGATAGTAAAGAAGCTGACTTAAGAGGACTTGCGGATTATCTACAGGATAAGTTTGAAAACCTTATTGAAAACAAGCTTGATTCATTGCAAGGTAAGTTATGTGATAGGATAGATAAACTTGAAGAGGCAACTACTCAAGATATTAATATATATAATAATATAGACGATAATGACACTATTAAAGTTGTACCAACAAACCCAGCACCACAAGAAGAAATACCTGTACTAAGAACTCCAAAACAAAAACGACAACAGAACAGTGAAGTAACAGAAGGAGATAAAGAGGCAGACTGTGATAAAACAATCTTAGAATACATTCGAACGCCTGAATTTCCCCCAGCAACTAATCGCATTAAAGACTTTATCGAACTAAAGAGATCTGATGGTGAGAAGATAGAAGAGCTGGCATTTTATGCACACCTATATAAAGAGGCTGTAGAACTTCTCAAACTGAATAGGCTCATTGTTAAAAAGGGCGCTCAAGCCTATAAGGTTAATAGTCAGATTAAAGCAGGAGAGGCAATAGATAAGCAGGTACAGGATCAATTTTTAAAACGGGTATCAAGTGCGACGATTAGCAGTCACATTTTATACCACGAAGCAATGATTGGGTTTTTGTATAGACAGGCGGTCGGAAAATTAAAACGAGGAGAGTTTAACGTTTTGGGGTATAAAGAAGTAGCAGAATCGGTTGAGAAATGGGTGAAGGTAGAATTTCTCAAGCGAATGGGTTTTGATTTTTAAACCTACCTTTTCACATCACTTTACTGGAGATTATTATGGCAGCGCAAAACACTTTTAAAGGCGCGAATACCGAATTTCCTAATCTCGGTATTCATTTTATCTTGTCCGAAATTATTAAGTTTAGAAAGCAGTTGACGGTGCGGCAAGAATTCAAGTCTCAGTCTGGCTGGAATAATGCTCTTAATCGTTATATGGTAACAGAGATTGAAAAAATTGGTGATACTCTTGAGAATATTACCTACAATCCTGATGCTCTTACGCAGGAAGAGCTTGAAGCACAGGCAGCTGATACTACTCGTGCAGTAGCTGATGATTACAATGACGTAGCCCTCACTCAAGATAACGTTTTAATGCCTGTTGGCGTTAATAGAACCGTTACTTGGGACTTGACGGGAAATGACGTTGATATTCCTCAGTTGCATCCGGGTAATTGCCCTAACGATGCAGCTCGCAGCTTTATTGTTGCTCTTGACAACTTGTTTGTTGAGCTTACTCGTGTAGACAGTCGTCATCAACCTTATTCTCTTACCAAGTATGAGTCGGTTATGGTTCGTTCCTTGTTGAACGTATTGTACACGCTCACGCAACGTAAGGGTGGCGAAGTCAACAGAAGCGACATTCCTACGGGAACTTTACCTTCTGATGAACCGACTACGTTTGGTGGTGCATAAGACGAAGTCTGATTTCACTAAGGGGGTTGGGGAAGATTCTCCTTCCCCCTTTTTTTAATTAAGGAGATATTGATGTCAAAGGATATTGCAATAACGCCTAGCTCTCTTAGGAATCTTAGCGAAGGTGATTGGATAGTTGAAGAAACAATTGAATATCCTACCGAGACCGGGTCTAAAATTACTGGAGTAGGGTCAGCTCAATATATTCCACCTCAGAATAAATATAGAGGTCATACGAGCAATCTTATATGGGAAGGAACCGAAGAGAATGTGCCTATGATTCTCCTTCCGGGAACTGGTGGTATTGTTGAGAAACTTACATTTGTAGATGGTCCTATTGGTATTCTAATCACCAAACTGAAGAGAGGTCTTGGAACTGGAAAAATGGCTGTTAGAGATTGCTATTTTGATCAGTGTGATATTGCATTTCAAGCTGGTAAAACAGTTGAAGAACATAGTAATGATAATGTTTTATTAGAAAGGGTTACCGCAGATAGCGCTCGTTCTTTATTAGTATTAAAAAATGCTCAAGCAATGGGATTTTCCGTAAGAGACTGTTTAGTTCGTGGAGATTATACTAAAGATATTATCGATGTATTTGCAGGTGGCTGTGTTTATGTAGATAACTTAAAGGTTATTAAGGGAGAATGTATATTACGACTTAGGTCGCGTAAGGATGCAGGTGGAAGTAATAATATTGGCAGTAGCAATGGATTATATACCCTTAGAAATATTAAATTAGATCAATGGGCCGGTACGTGTAAGATAGTACAAATGGATGAACACTATCCTGTTAATATTGATGTTACAAATGTGCAAGCACCTTCTAAAAAATGGGTAGATGCTATTGAGGAAGGAAACCCTCAATTAATGTACGAAATAAGAGGTAACGCAGTCTTAACCGTTACTGGTTCTGATTTATACTCACGCTGTATAGCTTGGCACGATAAGAAACGTAAGGGCGATGATGACATTCCCAATATTTTATTAAATAGATGTAGGTTTAATAAAGACAACATCTTAGAAGTATTGTCTAAGGATAAGTCATCGGGAAAATGTTATTTTACCACGCTACATTGTACAGACCGAAAAGGCAATCCCATTCCCGATACATCAGGATATATTGATGCATGAAATAGATACCGCTAACTTAATTACCCTGTGTGCTATATATACAAAAATGAGAAAAAGATCGGAGAATTTAATGAACGATTATGTTGAACATGACTTAAGTACTCGTATATATAATAAGATGTACAATAAAGGTAAAGAAGATCAAGAAGTATTTGTTGACCCTGCAACAGTTATTTTAATTGGAAAAATTTCTCTTACAGTAATTCGTCTTATTAAAGGATGTAAGGACTCTCAAGAAGAGCGAGTTTCAGTTGTAAAGTCTCCGACGATTGCCGAAGACCGTCTGTTAGCTAGGGTGGTACGGCGTAAGCTTGGGTGGTTGAAATATATGAGAATAGGCAGTAAGGTTATTAAAGCCATGAAAGAAATGGGAACAGACCTTGCTCCTGATGAAATGGAACAGGCTGGTTTGTTTAACGAAGAAGGTAAGATTACTATTCACGAAGGTGAAAAATATTTAGAATTATAAATACGGAGAAATTGCCATGGGCCACATTAATATTACTAATAAGATTAAATTTATTAATACAGAAAAAACTACGCAAGAGATTACGAGCAATACTAGCTGGGAAGAGCAAGGCACATTGGTTAATTCTAGCTCTTTGGTAGCCGGTAATGATTATTTACTAGTTGCATGGGTGAATTGTACGAGCGTAGGAACTAACGAAGGCGCTACCAAGCTTAATTTTGAAGGTGGTTCGGATCTTGTGGGATCGGCGTATGAAAGACACGACACTAATAGTTCAGGAATGGTTGTGCCTTATATAGGACAGTTTACAGCACCTGATCCTACCGCTAACATCGTTGTTAGTAGAAGAAGGCTGTATGGATCAAATAATGAGCTTACAGATTATGGTCAGGCATTTTTAATTGACTTGTCATATTCTGGAGCTAGCGGAAGTTTGATAAGCGGCACCAATTACTCCAGTACAATCAGTACTGCTAGCCAGACACTGGGTACTAATGCTACTGTGATAACACATAGTGTAAATAATGACTCGGGTACGCAGTTAATTTTTGCAACAAGTCGGTCTTATAATTCTACAGCTGATCCAAGCTTACAGGGATTGTATATTAATGATGTTTTAGTTAGTAGTGGATCTAGATGGAGTCAGGATGGCGGTGATATTAAGTCTGTAGTGTTTGCTATTGCACACGATATGGACGAAGGTGATACTGTAAAAATCAAAACCCTAGACTCTCATAGTATTACTGCTGATTATAAATACATCTTTACTTTAAATATTGATGATTCTCCTGCAACCAAACATACAGGACAACTTTCTACTTGGTATGATGGAGAGAGCTTAGGAGGGTCTCCTAGTGGAAGTTGGGGAAGTGCTACTATTGATGGAAATGGAGAGGAGTCTTTTGTAGTGGCTATGGCGGCAGCAACTCACACCGGAATGGAATCGGGTCGAATGGCTCAGGCCACTTTAAAAAATCTAACAACCGACGAATATTTAATATTTAAAAATAGACCTAGTGGCGAATATAATGGCTTATACTATCCTGCTACCAATTACGGTAGTACAGCAGGAGAATATGAGACTTCTGTCATAGTTGGGGTAGGAACCATAGGGGACGCAGACGCAATAGAGCTTCAGACACAATAAAAAAAATTCGAATCTCGCTTGCAAATGGCGAAAAGTGAAGTATAATATACTGTAGTCACAAGGGTATGATTTGTTAACCTATTTTTTTAACAGGAGGAAAGTATGAAGAACTCTACTACAACTGATTGGAATTTGTTGCTATCCAACAAGTGTTCAGTCAAGACGCTCAACAAGTTCGCTAAGGGCGAAGAAAGTACAAAGAGCGTAACAAGCTGCCTTGCTAATTCAGAAAAAGCAGGCGAGTTTAGGAAGTTGGTTAGAACTCATGGTTCTATGTATGCGCGCAGACTTACTCGAAAGGCGTTGCGTTATCGTGGTCTAATGAAGTAGGAGATTTTACATGAGTGATTTAAATGAAGTTATTGTTAGTGGTCGCCTTACTAGGGATAGTGAGCTTCGACACACGCCAAATGGAACTGCTGTAACAGATATTATTGTTGCGTCTAATAGAATCTGGTCAAAAGATTCAGACAGACAGGAAGAAACTACTTTTGTAGACGTAACTATCTGGGGTAAGCAGGCCGAATCTCTTCAAGAATATTTAGTGAAGGGTCGCCATGTTATGGTAGTAGGTAGACTCAAACTGAATAAGTGGGAAACAGAAGAGGGTGGAAAACGAAGCAAGCTTACTATGGTAGCTGATAAAGTTAACCTCACTCCCGGAGGAGGAAAAGCTAACGGTACTAAGGGTAAGGATAAGGTTGAGGAAAAAGAACGCGAGGAAGTGCCGTTCTAATTGTGGAAATTATCACCCTACCCTAACCAATAACCCCCTTTCGATGTATCATCTTGAGGGGGTTTTGTTTTATAAAGAAGGATTGCTAAATGAAACACTTGAATTTATTTGCTCCTATTAGTAGTCTAGGTTATGGAGTCGCCGGTTTAAATATTTTAAAAGAACTATCTAAGACAATCCATGTCGGACTTTCTATAATAGGCAATTTAGATGCGAATGAAGAAGACTCTGCTATTGCACAAAAAGCTATAGACACCTCAAGTCTATTTGCCAAAGAATTTCATGAGGCTCCATGTTTAAAAATTTGGCATGAGTTTTCTTTAGCGGAACATATTGGTAAAGGAAAATACTTTGCTTTTCCGTTTTTTGAAATTAATCAAATGAAAGATCGGCGCGCAAACCATCTAAGTTATGTAGATGAAATAGTCGTGTCTTCACAGTGGGCGAAAGATGTTATTACCAATGAAAATATATCTGTTCCGATCTCAGTCGTACCATTAGGTGTTGATAGAGCTATTTTTACTCACGAAGCACATCGACCAACAGATAAATGTGTTTTTCTAAATGCTGGAAAATGGGAGAAACGTAAAGGACACGACGTTCTTTTACACTTATTTCAAACAGCCTTTCCAACAGAAAAAGATGTAGCTTTACATATGATGCCTTCTAATCCGTTTTTACCAGAAAAAAACAATCATGAATGGCAAAGATACTATACAAGCGATCCGAGAGTGCGTATATTTGATAGGGTTGCCACACATAAAGAAGTTGCAGAGATTATGTCTACTACCAATTGTGGTATTTTTCCAAGTAGAGCAGAGGGTTGGAATCTTGAACTGTTAGAGATGATGTCAATGGGTAAGCACGTTATTGCCACTAATTATTCAGCACACACACAGTTTTGTAACAATGACAATACAAGTCTTATAGAAATTGACAACTTAGAAACAGCAGATGACGGATTATTTTTCAACGGCACTTCAGGAGAATGGGCTGCGATTGAAGACAAGCAAATTGAACAAGGGGTAGAATATCTAAGAGGCTTTTATAAACAGTGGCAAAGTAACCCGAGTATTATTAATCAGGAGGGCATTAATACGGCCAAAAGATTATCATGGACTAACACTGCGAATCAACTAGAGGAGATCATCTATGGAAATTAGAGTGCAAAAGCTTGATAAGTATGCTAGATTGCCCAGTAAGGCAAATGAATCTGATGCTGGATGGGATTTGTACGCATCAGACGATGGTGTTATAGAGCCGGGATCGAAAGAGTTAATAGGTACAGATATAGCGTTGGCTATTCCAGAAGGTTATGTCGGATTGATTTGGGACAGATCAGGCATGGCGGCAAAAAAGGGGATACATCGGTTTGCTGGAGTTATAGATAGTGGTTATCGCGGAGAAATTAAAGTGTGTTTATGGAACTCGTCCTTAGAAGAGTTTTATGTAATTAATAAAGGAGATAGGATAGCACAAATTCTTTTTCAACCCGTACCTCACTTTAGTCTTGTAGAGGTTGATGATTTAGGATTAACAGACAGAGGGTCTGGCGGGTTTGGTAGTACCGGGAGCTAATATGAAAATCAACAAAGATTTAAAACTAGACTTTGAAGACACGCTTTTAGTACCACATAGAACACAGACCGCTTCTCGTAAGAATATAAAATTAGAAAGAACGTTCCAATTTTATCATTCTGAAAGACAGTGGATAGGTATCCCAATTATGGCGGCTAATATGGATACTACAGGGACTCTTGCTATGTCAGATACGCTATCTGAACATCACATAATAACCTGTTTACATAAACACTATGGTGCTGATAAAATCCTAGACTTGGAACACTGTCCATTTTCATCGTATACTTGGTATAGTTTAGGAATTAAAGATATAGAGTTTGATAATTTATGTGAGATAGTAGATAAAACACATATAGTACCTAACATATGTATTGATGTTGCCAATGGCTATACCGAAGACTTTGTTAATTTTTGTGCCAAGGTACGTAAAAGTTTTTCTACTAGACCTATCATTATGGCGGGTAATGTATGTACTCCAGAGATGGTTCAGGAACTCATACTTCATGGAGGCGTAGACATTGTTAAAATAGGTATCGGTCCCGGATCTGCTTGCACTACAAGATTAAAAACCGGTGTAGGATATCCACAGCTATCTGCTATTATAGAATGTTCCCATGCAGCGCATGGTTTAAAAAGTAAAGAAAAAAAAATGGGATTAATCTGCGCTGATGGAGGTTGTAGAAACGTTGCTGATATATGTAAAGCGTTTGCTGCAAACACAGACTTTGTAATGATAGGAGGAATGCTTGCGGGAACAGAAGAGTGCGAAGGACACTGGGAAGAAGGCACCTTGGTTAACTGGCACAAATCTAAACCTCCTCAGATTACTAATCAAACCGTCAAAAAGACGCTCCGATTTTACGGAATGTCGTCTCAAATAGCTCAAGAAAAACATGGTCAAGGACTGAAAGACTACCGTAGTAGCGAAGGTAGAACCATTCAGGTGCCATATAAAGGCCCTGCTAATGATGTGGTTAAAGACATTCTTGGAGGCATTCGCAGCTGTTGTGCTTATATTGGCGCAACCTCTGTAAAAGATATGGCAAAATGTGCAGAGTTTATTCGAGTTAATCGCACACATTTTGATCAGTCACTATAGTCTTTGGGTGTATAATACACCAACGCAACCATCCCACACCTCTATGGTAGTCTTTTAGATGTTTAGATCTCTGTTACAATCCTATCGCAAGCTTGTAAAAGAGCTTAGTCGCGCTCAAATGGATGATCGCAATGTGTCGTCTGAAGATCTTCAGGATGACGAGGTACAAGTACCGCTTGAGGATGCGTGTGGTCAAATAAATATATACTTAAGAGAGGATGGAGAATTTGCTATTGCCTGTGATTTTACTGAATATAACGATGAGATAGCTGAGATGGCTGGAATGATGTTGCACATGATTAACTCAGGTAATTTAGCTGAATACTTTATTAAATCTTTAAAGATATGGTCTAAAAATGATATAGACAAGGAAAAACTTACCAAAGCAACTATTCAGCACTGGAGACAGCTATTCTATGAAACAAGTTCCGAAGAGCTTGCGTCAGTAAAAGGTAGCTCGCTTGCAGTAGACCCATCCGATGTTTTTGGACTTAAAAGGATAAAATAATGCAACAGTACTTAGATATTGTACAGGACACATTAATATTTGGCGATTGGAAAAAAACCAGAACAGGTAAACGAGCTATTACTAGTGTAGGTCAGGTGTTTAGGCACGATATGGGTCATGGATTTCCACTACTCACTACAAAAAAAATTAATCCACAAACCGTGTGGACAGAACTCGAAGGCTTTATTAAAGGTATAACGTCTAAACAGTGGTATAAAGATAGAAACTGTAATATCTGGAATCAATGGTCTAACCCTACAAATAACAACGATGACGATTTAGGCCCAATATATGGATATCAATGGCGTAGATTTAATGAGGTTTATGATGAAGACGACAACGGTAGTCTCACGGGATATGACCAACTTAAAAATATAGTTAATACTTTAAAAGAAAATCCAGCAGATAGACGTATGGTCTGTAGCGCGTGGAATCCTATACAAATGGATAGCATGGCACTTCCTCCATGTCATCTTTTGTGGAACGTAGTAGTTGTGGGTAAGAAAATTAGTTTATTATGGCATCAACGTAGCTGTGATTTAATGTTGGGAATTCCCTTTAATATTGCTAGCTATGCTACATTGTTATTACTATTAGCTAAAGAGGCAGGCCTTAGACCCCATATATTACAGGGTACATTTGCCGATTGTCATATATATGAAGATCATGTTGAAGGGGCAAAAGAACAATTAATAAGAACTCCTCGACCCCTACCAAGTATACAGTTAGGAGATTACAGTTCGATATATGAATGGTCTAGTGATCTTGCTGGTGTATTAAACTATAGCCACCACCCCCAAATTTCCTTTCCCGTAGCGGTATGAGGTGTTATTATGAGCGTACCTACTCCTAGTGGATATGATGTATATTGGGAAAAATGGATAGATGCTTTTGAGCAAGAAGATATGGATTTAGAAGAAGACATTCATCAAATGCAAGAGTTGTTAGCTAATGAAGAAGGAATAGAGGAAGATGATCTAGAGTTAGTAGACCATTCAGTTTCACATATTAGAAGTATTGTAACTCCTTTTGGTGTTCTTCCATTAACAGAACAAACAAGGGCTAGTCACTACTTTAAGTTATGGGTAGGACACTCTAACTTTAAACTTACAGAAGATTTTTATAGAGTTATAGGGCAACAGCCCGGAATTGAAGCATTAGATATTTTAACGCCCTATAGATTTAGAATAGCGGTTGGTAAAATGTTTACAGATCGAGATGTCATGAAAGAGGTAAGGGATAAGATGGTTTTACATGTAAGGAATGACACTAACGATAATGGTGAAGAACAATAATCTAACACATTCAGCAATTTCAGAAGCTCACGACAACGATGTTATATTAGACAGTCGTGAGATTTTTTTGCATGGATATTCAGAAGAGGAACAAGACTCTATAATTGACTGTAGAGTGTCAACTCGTTTTTTAAAAAATTTACAAATACTACAAAGTATTAATAACAATCCCATTACCATCCATCAATACAGCATAGGTGGCGAATGGGAAAGCGGCATGATGATTTATGATGCTATTCGACAGAGTACGGCATCATTTCTTTTTATATGTCATGGCGTTGCCGCTTCTATGGGGAGTATTATACCTCAAGCGGTATATCAAAAAGGCATCAGGCTTAGTATGCCAAACTGTTCTTGGCTTATTCATGAGGGTGAACAGTCTATTTCTGGTACTACAAAACAAGTCCAGTCTTACTATGAGCTATCTAAACTAAGTAAGACACAGATGTACGATATCTACACAGAGGTTTGTTTAGAAACCGGAGAAAATTTTCAAAAAATGAACAGATCCAAGACTAGAAATTTTATTAGACGTAAGCTAGAATCTAAAGAGGATTGGTGGTTGACCGCTCCAAATGCAGTGGCAAATGGCTTTGCAGACGGTATTTTAGGGACTAAAAAATATCCTTCAATTTCTGAAGTAACTAAGAGTTTGGTGTAAATTATATTGGATAGGAATTTCAATTGTTAGGAACTATAGGATAAAAATTTTCTATAATTATATAGAAAGAAGGTTTTATTATGGCTTTTATTACTGATCTTACAGCCGCAGTGCCAACAACAGGCACTTATGTTAACGGCAAGCCTAGTGGTGTTAAAAATGATTTTGGCGATGTCCGAGGTGGAGGAACTATTAGTTCAACCGCTTTAATGTCTGCGTCCACTTTTGGAGAAGGCAACCCAGTTACGACAATTGTTTCTGGTGTTGGTTGTGTAGATGCAGCACTTTCACAAGTTACAGACGCCGCATTTAACTCAGGGCTGCAAGTACTCAACTTAGTACAGACCACAATTGCTGGAGCTGCTAACACATCCTTACAGGGTGGGCAGTCAAACAGCGCCAACGAAGCAAACACTCCTGCTCAACTTGACGTTCTTAGAACTTATTTTTATAAGACAGCTGTTGTTGCAGGTAACTGGAATGAATTTAATGGAACGTTTAGCTCAATTTCTAATGCTGTATCTGGTTACTACGATATTGACAAGGCTATAGACACCGCTGCTACCGGTCGTTCGGCAGGTACTGATGTCGCAGCTAATCCATCACAGGCTTATCCGGGCACGTTGACCTATCGAGACGGTAGTCCAAATCCGACGAATGACTTCTATCAGGCACGTAATAACTGGTAATTGGTTGCCAACCGTTATACGAAGGGGTCTTAGGAAACTAAGGCCCCTTTTATATTCCTAAAATCTTCAATTACGAGAGAACCATGAAAGATAATAATGTTATGAAAGACTTAATATTTTTTCTTGGATTTTGCATAGTAAGCATGGCTGGATTTTGGATGATGATCGGTGGAAAATACGTAAACAGAGAAGAAGCGGTTCTTCTCATTCAGCAACAAACTGTTGCTATAGAGACTAAGCTGGATATTTATCATAGTGCGTTGCTAGAGCAAGAAGATAGAATTTCTAAACAAGAAGATAAATTACAAAAAGTGCTGGAACAAAATACTGAAGCAATTAATGAACTAAAAATTCAAATCGCCACACTTTCTCAATCACTAAAATCTATCAATATGAGCTGGTCCAATGAACAAGCACATCCCATACACTGAAGCAAAAGAACTTATTCAAGAAGGTGATATTTTATTATTTAGGGGTTGCGGAATTCTTTCGTGGCTCATTAAACGATATGGTTCTGGTATACATAGCCATGTAGGTATTGCGCATTGGGATGGAGATCATTTACAGTGTGTAGAATTTAGAGAGTTCAAAGGTGGCAGGTCTGTTTCGTTAAGAAGTCAGGTGAACGATACCCCATCAGGCATTGATGTATTTCGAGCAGCAAAAAAAGTACACTATGAAAACGTGGAGTATGATTTAACAGACTCTGTCAGATCAAAAGTTACTAGCATATTAATACTATTAACCGGTTTACCATATGGGTGGAAAAATATATGGAAGCTGGTTCGACACTACACACCATTCTTAAGACTAGCGCCACAAAACATTAAAGACGACGACCCGACTAAAGTATTTGTTTGCAGCACCGCTGTAGCATATGCGTATAGAATGGCCTATATTGACCCTGTACCGTATTTGGCAGATACGGCAGTAGCACCTGCGGACCTAGCTCGTTCGGCAATTTTTCAATATCAATTCACTCTAGAAAAGGACTGGTAACATGACCAAGGAAACCAATACAGAGACAGAGGAAAAAAGACCATTTTTTTATCGATCTACATTCGATCCATTGCTAGCAAGGTTGTATAATAAGTCTAAATGCTCACAGTGTAACGGTAGGGGATATTTTGTATCAGAAATTCCCCCAGAAGGTTTAGACTATTTTATAAAGGGCGTACCAAACCGAGAGGTTTATACATACTGTCAATGTGTTGATAACAACATTAAACAACAACATAAGACAAAACAATAACTCAGAGAGGTAATAAGTATGGCTATATCACTTACAGCATATAACAAAGGAAGTTTTTATTATACTTTTACTGATACGAATTCGTCATCAAAAGAAATTGCCAATTCAATCAGTAACGCTAGCTATACATACGGTTCTGGTGAATTAAAAGCAAATGTAGGTGTAGAAATTACGGGATTGCTACCGTCAGGGTCTGGTATTACCTTTGATTTAACCAAAATTGAAGATAACGTGTTTGGTTTAACAGGAATAGCATCGTTTTCGGGTGTTAAGTTTATAGCAGTATCCAACAATTCTGTGGTTGATACAGGTATCTGGGGAACAGGGCAAACTATAGTCTCAGGATGGGACATGACTATTACCACCACTGGAACCGCTCCTATGAGTGGTTTATTTAATGAAAGTAGTGGTAATCTAAAGATTAGACCCTATTCCTCTTTTTCATACAATGACCCGTATGGTGATTTAAGAACATCAGAGACACATAAAAATATCCAATTGAACGATCTAGGAAGTGGTGCTTTATATAGCATGGTTATATTAGGCGATCTCCAATAAATAAAGAAAGATAGACTATTGAAGGATAAATTTATTAGGAAATATATGCAATTGGCAAAGCAAATTGCTAATGACCAAAATCCATGTTTGTCAAGAAAGGTCGGTGTTATTGTAGTTGACCCTACGACAAATGGAATTGTGGGTGCAGGATATAATGGCCCACCTGAAAACACACCTCATTGTAACGAAGCTAAGTTTCTAAAAAATTTCTTTTGGCCTCAACTAACCAATACTGAACAAATGCGTATATTTGAAAAGTATGCCGATGCCAAACATCTTAAAAACCATATGAGCTTTATTCATAATGTTCAACCAACTGAAGGCACAAAAGATATTTACAAATTTCTATCTCAATGTAATGAGTGCCCTCGACGAATTCTAGGTTATTCATCAGGAGAAAGATCAGAACTTTGTTCATGTCAACACGCAGAAAGAAACGCACTTAATAAACTACCTATTCCTGCTAAGGGTTTAATTATGTTTTGTTGGTGTGGAGTTCCATGTATACAGTGTACTGGATCGATTATTAATGCGGGTATCAAAGAAGTACATTGTTTAAAAGAAAAAGATTATCAATCATCAGCAAGGTGGTTGTTTAAACATGCTAATACAAAATTATTAGAACATGATTTATCAACATTTGAATTGCAAAATTAAAGGAGTTGGCTATGTCGGATAGGTTTACCAATAGCTTCAGTCAGGAAACATGGGAACAAAAATATAAATATAAGAATGATACATGTATTGAAGACACTTGGCGCAGGGTGGCTAAAGACTTATCATCTGTAGAAGAAAATAAAGAAGAATGGGAAGAAAAGTTTTATACAGCTCTTGAAGATTTCAAATTCGTTCCCGGTGGACGTATTACATCTAATGCTGGAACTGGTCTTAAAGGTACTACTTATATTAATTGTTTTGTAGATGGTTTTGAAGGTAAAGATGTAGATTCTATTGAAGGTATCTATGGGGCTTTGTTAAAACAGGCTCAAATTCTCAAAAGCGAAGGTGGTTACGGCTTTTGTGTTGATACTCTAAGACCGTGTGGTTCTCATATTGGTGGTATTGGCAATCAATCTCCCGGTGCTGTCAAGTTTCTGGAGCTATGGGACAAGTCCTCTGAAATTATTACTTCTGGTTCTGGTAAAAAAGCTCGTAAGGACCAAAAGAATTTTATACGTAAGGGCGCACAAATGGTAACGATGAGTTGCTGGCATCCCGACGTAATAGAATTTATTGAAGCTAAAAAAACTCCCGGCAGACTATCTAAGTTTAATATGTCTGTTCTTTGTACAGATGAGTTTATGGGAGCGGTAAAGCTGGACATGCCTTGGAAGCTTGTCTTTCCTAACTATGAAAAATATTCTTCTCAATATAAAAGTAATTGGAATGGAGATCTAGATTCTTGGGTTAAGAGTTGTGGTGAAGAAGACGCATTAATAACATATCACGAATTTGAATCCGCAAGAGACTTGTGGAACTTAATTATGGACAATACGTATAACCGTAATGAGCCGGGAGTCTTATTTGTTGATAACATGAATAGAATGAATAATTTAAACTATTGTGAGTGGATTAATGCCACCAATCCTTGCGGCGAACAGGTACTTCCTATTGGAGGAGTTTGTTTATTAGGCTCTATTAATCTAGTACATTTTATTGACCCTAAAAACAAATCGTGGAAATATAAAGAATTAAAAGAAACAATTCATACAGCGATTCGTTTTATGGATAACGTAAACGACAAAACCCAAGTACCATTAAAGCGTCAAAAGGAAAACTTAAAAGAAAAAAGACGTGTTGGCCTAGGTGTTTTAGGTTACGGATCTGCCTTGCTTATGGCGCATGTGAAGTACGGGAGTAAAAAAGCCTTAGAAATGACAAATGAGCTAATGAACTTTTTTACCAATGAGGCATATAAAGCCTCCGCATTACTTGCCAAAGAGAAGGGCACATTCCCTTTGTACGACCAAGAGGGGTATGTCAACAGTTAGTTTATAAAAAGGTTGGATAGAGGCACTATCAATTTAATAAAACAGCATGGGATGCGTAATTCTCACGTTACTTCGATTCAACCAACCGGTAATAGTTCGTGTTTTGCGAATTTAGTGAGCGGTGGATTAGAACCTTTGTTTATGCATGGTTATGTTAGAACTTCTATTCAGCCTTCACCACCAGATGGATTACCGATACCAAAAAATATCGATTGGTCAAATAAAAGCTTCGATCTAACTAATATTCCAGATAATGAGGTGGATTGGAGTTGGATTAAAGAAGGGGATGAAGATCTTTTAGCAACAAAATTTGAAGATAAAACATGGAAGTTTGATCGAACAAGAGGCTTATTAAAAGAAGAGTGGATAGAGGACTATGGAGTTTCTTATTTAAAAGAAATAAACAAGTGGAATCCTGATGCTGGATGGGCGGCATGTACAATGGATCTAAACGTGCAAGCGCATGTCGACACCATGTCTCTATTTGCAAACTGGGTAGATTCGGCAATTTCTAAAACAATTAACCTTCCTAATGACTATCCTTACAAAGACTTTAAAAATGTATATAAAAAAGCTTGGGAAAATGGAATTAAGGGATTTACAACATATCGTGCGGGTACAATGACTAGTGTTCTGTCGGAATCGTCTGCGCTTGATAAAAAATCTAGTAGACCACTAACCTCAGATAAAAGACCTAAAGAGCTTCCCTGCGCCGTATATCATATTACCGTTAAGGGCGAAAAATATTTTGTATTAGTTGGCACGTATGAGGACGAGCCCTACGAGGTATTCGCCGGTAAAAACGGATTTATAGATAAAAAGGTAAAAACCGGAATTGTTTTAAAGCTAGGAAGACCAAAAGGTGTATATAAGGCCATACTGGAAGATGGTTTAGAACTTTCACCAATCAATGCTACGTGCAGTGCCGAAGAAGACGCTTTAACACGAATGACCTCTTTATCGCTACGACATGGAGCAGACATACATACGGTTGTACAACAACTTGAAAAGGTCAGAGGTGATATGACCTGCTTTGCAAAAAGTATGGCAAGAGCACTAAAGAAGTATATTCCAGATGGAACAGAAGAAGAAGGGGCATGTCCAGAATGCAATGGTAGTGGTTTGATCCGCCAAGAAGGATGCGTGACATGCACACAGTGTGGATGGTCAAAGTGTGTGTAATCCATATAATCTAGAAAAGAGAGATGAGAAGTTTATTAAATATTTGCGTAACCATCATAGTCTGTATTTCAGGTATAGATATTTATTGGTTAAGTAAGAATCGTGACTTCATTATTCCGATGGAGAAAAATCCGTTGGGGACATGGTTGTTACATGCTGATAATGGAGATGTCTCATTATTTATTCTTTGTAAATTTTTAGGAACATTTGTGGTCATAGGGTCTATATATTTTTTAAAGTTTCATAAAAGCAAATATGTAAGAACGGTTGCTATCACCATAGCCACGGCGCAAATAATTCTATTATGTTATCTCTATTCATGAAATTGTAAGGTACAATATAGTAAGGAGTTGGGATGCCGGAATATACTTTTATATGCGAAGCTTGTTCAAATCATACGTCTTTAGTGTGTATGATCTCTGAATATTCTGATAAATTAAAAACGATTAAGTGTGAATCGTGTGGAGGAATTCTTCATAGGGATTTTTCCGAGGATAATGTTGATGCGTTTGTTTCTGTAGGCTTATCTGACTGTAAGACTATAGGTCAATATGCCGAAAAACAAACCTCTAAATACAGCAAGTCACAGCTAGAAGATGTAAGAGAAAATTTTAAAACTAAGAAAATAGAAGGGGGAAATCCACTACCTCAAGGTATGAGCCGTATGGAAAAACCCGACCACGGTATAAAGTGGACAAAAGACTAGTCAAGGAGATAAATTATGGCTAAAAAGAAAACTGTAAAAAAGAAAAGCGAAACTCATGTAATTAATAAAAAGAAAGCTACAAAAAAAATTAAACGAACGGAAGTAATCTATACTATTACTGGTAAGCAAGAATATCTTGAAAATGATCAGTATCCTTGTATTAAGCTTGATTCTGAAGTAGCACAAGAATCGCCAGACGCATTTGCGATGAAAATAACCATTGGTCAAAGAACTAAGTATTATGCCAAACGCGGTAAGCACGGCAGGTTATACAATCCTATTGGCATGTTTAGCGAAGGTATGGCATCTCGCAAACTTGGACACGCTGGAAGATTTGAATGGAGATTCACAGAAGTGAGTGAAAAGGTGTTTGCATTTTATAGGGATTTTTTAAAAACTAAGAATATTGCATATCTACACAATGCAGAAAGGGAATTGTTATGAAAAAGGGCAAGATTACAGAAATCGAAAAGGCATGTATACAAGGTATGGTTGCTTCAGAAATAAGTGTTGCAAATATGGCCGCACAACTCGATAGGTCTGTTAGCGTAATAGAAAAGGAAAGTGAAAAAATTAAAGCCCAGTCAGTACGAGAGCAGCTCTATATTAATAAGACTGCTTCTGGACATAAAGGGGTTAGTATCATGACCGAGGCTGCTTCTGTACGTGGAGATATAGCTAAAGATAAACCTATTTCATCCGAAGACAAAACTAAACGTTCGCCTTGGGTACATAAGATACACGACTAATGGCAAAAACTAGATCAGACGATAGACGTTATCCATCCAGATATTCGCCAGATGTGGATGAAGAGGGATTTGCGTGGGTAACTGGACGGCAATATATTGTCGAGCTAATATGTGAAAACAAAGCTTTAAAGGAAAAAAAGGATCTTCCTCGTGGGTTCTATACTAAAGATCTCGACTTAGTTGCATGGCAAAAATTTTATCAACAACAAATCAACAATCGTAGCTTAACAAAGCTAATCAAAACACACACTATAGATAAGATTATCGCCTTTCTACGAGACAATAAATATATATTAAGTTTACGTCCCAAGTGGGTACATGAAAAGATTGATCAATATAAACATACTCCTAAAAAGGAATCGCTGGAAATAGATTACGATTTTAAACAGTCACAAAACTTTGATAGTAACAACAATAAAAAATCGATCTTATCAAAACTAGAGGAACTAGAATGAAGGATATTGTAAAAGAGTATGGCGATGTACTCCACGACCCCGCTTCAATTACCGATGAAGAACTTAGCGTTATTTCTGTAAGTCCCAAGTTAGATATTGCCTTGGGTGGAGGAGTACCAGAAGGCTCTTTATTTATTATGACAGGGCCAGAAAAGGTTGGTAAAACAGTTACCGCATTAACATTCTGTGCGAACGCGCAAAGACTTAATAGAAAAACCTACTATGGTAATATTGAAGGCAGACTGAGGAAGAGGGACATTGAAGGTATTAAAGAGTTAAAGCTAGACCCTGAACTTTTTAAAATCATAGGCTCTACACAGGGGAATATCCTATCAGCGGAAAAGTATCTGAGTATATTTGATCAAATCATCCATACACAACCACAAACAATATGTGTTGTAGATTCTTTTTCTGCTCTTTCTAGCGATGCAGAATTAACGGGTAATTTAACCGACCAACAGGTTATGACTGTACAGAAAGTTCTTTCTAAGTTTTGTAGAAGAATCTCTAACGTACTTCCGATTAATAAGGTAACGGTAGTAGGAATTACTCACTTAATGGCAAATGTTTCTTCTTTTGGTAGGCAAAAAACTAAAGTAGAAAAGTCAGGCAGTGCATTAAAATACCAAGTCGATGTCAAACTTCATGCTAGTCATACAGAAAAAATAATGCAAGGAGATAGCCAAATCGGCCAAACTATTCATTGGCAAGTGGTTACTTCTGCTATTGGACCACCCGGCCAAAAGGTCACGAGCCACATCAAATACGGTAGAGGCATTTGGAAAGAGATGGAGCTGGCAGACCTGATGATTGATTTTGGTCTTGTGCAAAAATCCGGCGCATGGCTAAAGTTACCCAACGAAGAAAAACTACAGGGTAAAAACAATCTAGCCAAATATTTAGAGGACAACTCAGATAAGTACGACGAGTTTGAAAAAGAAATTTTTTCTATGGTTGGGATCGAAAAAAATGAAGGTAAGTGATTTAGAAGGTACAATACACAAGTGGAAGATTGAACAGGGTTTTATCCGCTCAAACGACCAAAGACCTCGATCCAAACTTCACTTAACTGCCCGTTCTTTGTTAAAAGGTATTTATCCCACCCTACAAATCTGTGAAGAAGTTCCCGTTCAACTAAGGCGTAATCAAAAAATTTTTGTTGACTTTTATATAAACACTATAAAAACCGTTATTGAGGTTCATGGAGCCCAACATTATAAATTTAATAGTCTCTATCATAGTAGCGCGCAAGACTTTGTTAATCAAAAAACCAGAGATAATAATTTAAAAGAATGGTGTGAGCTTAATAATTTAAACTATATAGAACTACCCTTTAACGAGAACGAAGACACATGGAAAAGCAGGATATTGCAAGAGAACGATTAGCTAAGCTCGACAGCGTTTTAGATGAATACGAATCTTCGCTAGGACTTCCTAGCTTTAATGATAACTTTCATGATGATACAGCTAAAAAATACTTACAACTAACACGAAATCAAATAGAAAAACTAACTCCAGACCAGTGTAGTGAAGCTGCATTATTATTATCTAGTCTTGCATTTCATATACAAAGAAGTTATAATCGAGAAATAGCAAGGATTAATTGGGCAGATAAAATTCTCAAATCTACTATTGCAGGTAAAGAACAATCTTATCGTGGTTCTTGGGACAGTCAGTTTAATCAGGCCATTAAAGAAGATGGTTATGCCAGTAAAATATCTGATATAAAAAGATACGCACAACAACGTGCTGATCGTCTTACATATCTGTCGTCATCAATAAAGGGTATGAGTGATATTTTTCTTAGCGTTCAACGATCAAAGGTTTTAAAGCATGGATAAAAAAGAACAAATTGCAGAACTGTTATCTAATTTATCGGAAGAAGATCTGGCCAATTTAACAAACCTGCTTCAACCAAAAGCAAGTAAAAAAACAACAAAGAAAAAGCAAACTAAAAAAAGAACTCCTCGTAAAAAACCTACGAAGCAAGTAGACGCTTCTGATTTTATGCACGGCATTCGTTTAAGCCCACAAGAAAAGGCAGAGTTAAAATCTGCTACTAAGTTTGATAAAGAAAAAGGTTTGGATCAGCCCAAGGAAGGTGGTATGATGCCCAAGTCACCGGGTTTTCAAAAAATATCAGCACGCTGTATGGTTTGTGGTAAAACCGTTAAAGTATCACCCGCTTTGATTCCACCAGAACGAGATCGATTTAAATGCAACTCATGCTGTTCAATGAGAGGGTCGCATTAAATGATACTATCTGATGTAGCTGCTGAACGAGCAGTCCTAGCTGGTGTGTGTCGTTATGGGTCAGATGCCTATTATGACGTAGGAGACTTGGTAGACGCAGAAAGCTTTACCATTGAATCCAACTGCATGATTTATTCATGTCTAAAACACATTATGGAAAAGGATTCCAGCACTGGTATTGACTTACCAATTATTTTATCGTCTGCAAAAGAACTGGGCTTAGATGAATTGTTATCTAATAAAGAAGAGGTCAATCACCTTTCTGCCATTATGAAGTTCCCCGTACTTTTAAATAATGTACGAAAAATGGGAGCAAAAGTGCGTAAGCTACAAATCGCTAGGATGATGTATGATCAGTTAGAATCGACTAAAGAGAAGTATACCAATGTTAAAGGCGACGAACCCATATCTCAAATACTAGGGATTGCAGAAGAGTCTATTTTTGATTTTACTTCTTTATTAAATGATAATGACGATTCACCACAAAAAGTTTTTGGAGATGTAGAGGAAAGACTTGATAGTCTATGTGAAAATCCAATTGATCAAGTAGGTATCCCCACAGGTTTTGATAGGTATGACTTTGCCATTGGAGGAGGATTAAGAAGAGGTACGGTTAATGTAATTGGTGCCAGACCGAAGGTAGGTAAGACGCTCTTTGCAGAGAACGTGGGTATACATATTGCCAAACATCTAGGGATTCCTGTAT
>CAZSWX010000005.1:2246-20923 GCA_964610865.1 uncultured Enterobacteriaceae bacterium | reverse complement strand
ATTTATGAGGTAGACGTTGACTATGCTTGGTCGCATGGGCAACGGCAGATATATCTGGTACACGCCCTCGCATACCTGATGTATTTTCACATTAGGGTCAGTCTCATGTGTTTCCATAGTTTTGCGGTTCTAACTAGTGAACTTTGTTTTTGGTAGGGAGAAAAGTTTTCATTGTTACCTTCTATGTGGCGGTTGTTTTATCCCCGAACGATAGCGAAAAGGCTGAAGCTCGGATTTCTTAAATTCTTTTGATTGCTGCCGCCTCCAGATGAACTGCCACGTACACTTCGGCGTCGACCTGCATCTAATAGACCGGTTACTTTGATAGTCCCTTCTACCATAAAGACTCCTTTTAAATATATTCCCCTGTGCCATCGGAAATTGGTTGAAGCCTCTCGTTGGGTAATTGGGCGGCTGTATAGGAATTCGGACCGCTAATGCAAGGGTAGGTTAGAAATATTGGACCGGTTGATCCGGAGGCCGGTTAATTTGTCAGGTAAGGGCGGCTGGCCATAGTTGTTGTATCCTCCCAGAAATAGTTTGGGTTTCCCGTTGAAATCCTGGAGGATGAGTGCTTTATTAGCGCGTGTCGTTCCGACGAGGGCATCCAGTTGTGGTGCGGGGCTCGGTGAGTGGTGGGGATAAAGAATACAGTGAATAATCTAACACTCATTGTCATACCGACACGGTAAGTGAAAAACTGGCTACTTTCAAATTTGCGGCACCCGCCGCTCTCTGAGAATAAACACAATTATTAAGGATGTGAGTCGAAGTTATGCCTTTCAGAGGTTTACGTTTTGTGATTCTGCTGGTTATCGTTACAAGCCTGATTACCGGGTCTTTGTTGTCGGCCCCGCAACGATTTTCAGACGTCGCGTCACACCACCAGCGGAGTTCCCTCGCCTCCCCTCCGGCGACACTCGCCGAAATTCGGAGTCGTGGTGTTCTCAGAGTTCTGATGCATCACGATGCCGCGTCATACTTTCTATTTCGGGGCGAGGAGCTAGGTTTCGAATTTGAGCTTGCCCGGCGATTTGCTGAAGAAATAGGCGTGGTTCTTGAGGTTAGCACTCCACCATCTAAGACCCCTCTGGCGCGGTGGCTGGAGGAAGGAAGGGGTGACATGGCCGCGGGAGTTATCATTGCTGAACCGCCCGGGCCCGTATCTTTGCGATTCTCTACGCCCTATATTGCGGCGAATGTACGGGTCATTACCCATTCAGACACCGCTCAAACCAGCGGAGAACTTATTCTTGCCGATACCGCAGTGAAAATAAGGCGTTCCTCACATTCAAGAAAATCGCTTCTATCCGGGTTGAATGAAGTAGAAAAATCCACGGTCGGAAAACCTCTAACCCAAGCGTCAGATATTCTAGGCTCGGGTATTCTTGGACCCAGAATTTCTGCGGTTTCCAAGAAGGAGATACAATATTCGCCTGCCCTTAAACCGGTAGCGGACTTAGTAGGAACTGCCTCGCCTGCGGGCCGAGAAGACATTTATACTCTTCCACGACCGGCACGCATTGGTTGGGCGGTCCGTCCGGGCCAAGATGAATTGCTTCTGGCCATTAATGACTTTCATATTCGGTCGAAGCGGTCCGGCTTGCGAAAAATCCTTTATGAGAAGTACTTTACTAGTACACGGTTTTTGCGACCGGACGAATCCACCGCTTTCTCAGATCGTTTATCTCGTCATGATCCCTTGATTGCCCATTATGCGGAAAAGGCAGGGTTCGACTGGCGTTTGATAGCTGCACTAATCTTTGAAGAGTCACGGTTCGACCCGACGAGGCGCAGTGCACAGGGCGCCTGGGGCTTGATGCAAGTGAGACGAATTGCGGCCCGCGAGGTTGGCGTAGCGGATTACCGCTCCTTGAAAGGTAATCTAGAGGCAGGAGTCAAGTATTTGCGGTTTCTAATTGGAAAATTTCCCGACGGGGTCGCGCGGGATCGTTTGGCCTTTGCGCTCTCAGGGTATTTGCTTGGACCTCGCCGTGTGCGAGATGCCCAACGGCTTGCACGAACCTTAGGCGACGATCCGAATCGTTGGGAGGGTGCCGTTGAACGAGCCCTACCCCTTTTAGAAGATCCAAAGTATTATAGGAAGATAAATGCGGAGTTCACCCCTGGTAGTCGGGCGGTCAAATACACTAACGCCATTTTAAAGCGCTATGAGTTGTATACACGGTATATACCGAGGTCCGTGCAAGCTCCTGGTGGTGAATCTTAGAAATCCACTAAATGGAGTTTGCAAAAGGCATAAGGGGTCTCGTTGCAAGGAAGATGTGTGTCTAAACGTAACGGCTAGGTGACGTGGTTGTTGAAGTGGTCGTTGACTTCTCCGTGCATATAAAAAATGGCTCGGCCAATTTGGTCCGCGGTCCAAGTGATACAGGGAAAGTCCGGATACGTAATGTACCCACCAGAGAAAACCTCGTTTCTATTGCCGTTTGGCCCCAGGAAATAAATTGTGGTACCGCGAGTAATACCATGCCGGGCCGGTCCAAAGTCGATCTTGATGCTGTTGCGTCCGAGTATATCGCCAGCGCGTAGTATTTCGTTCCAGCTATCCAGCCAAAATGCGAAATGATGGAGTTTACCGTTCTGGCCTTTAACGAACGCTATGTCGTGCGCCTTATTGGAGCAAAACAAAAACGCGCCCAGTAGCTCCTCATTGTCTGCGGAGGGAATAATTCGTTCACTCATCCGAAAACCCAGGACTTGTGTGAAGAAGTCTACATTGGTTTGGACATTTTCGGCGGTGAGTAAGATGTGGTCAAGACGGTCAGGACCGATTCCGCGCACGCTCCGGTCCTCTGGCCAGGGGTCGGGGTTTAACACGCCGACCTGGGTCCCCGTCTGTGTGGCACTGGCGTACAACTCTAAGATATGTTCTGAAGGAAGAACGCACCGTAGGGCCTGGCCGATGCCTAGGTTTTCTCCCTCCGAGACTCGGGCGGTGGACACTCCGAAGTTTTCCGCGGCCTTTTCTAGGCTCGATAGAGCGTCTTCGCAGTCCACTTTGTAACCCATTTTCACGAGGCCTGAACCGCCCTCTTCGATGACTACACTATGGTGATCATACTCGTCCCAGCACTTGAAGTAATGTCTCCCGTTTTGCTTGGTGACCTCTTGCAAACCCAACACGTTTGAATAGTAATTAACCGCCGTGTCGAGACTGGCCTCGCGCGCATGTACGTATCCGAGTCGCATTACACTCATTGATTTTCTCCCTCGCTAGTATACATGCAAGATTTATAATGTTGCATGATAATTGTCTACCAAACCGTAGACGATCTTGCCGATTCGGGTCATCTCTAGCTGAAGAGTCGCGGGTCTGACCCCCAGAAAGTTAAGTATGAGGAAATGCTTATATTGTTCGATGCGATTGGGTTGGCGTAATTGGTTTAAATCTATATGCAGGGACTGCGACGCCTTAAACCGGATCTATGTTTCGAATAGGGGCCAGTTTAGCATGCTCGAATTTCTTGATCTTTTCATTGAGACGGGGGTGTCACGGACTAAGATAGAGGCCTTCCTGGACGCGGAGCCAAGGGGAGAGGCTAGTGTCAAAGATCAGATCTTGGCGGATATGAGCGAAGAAATTCTCGGGGCCTTGGGAATACGATCGGAACAGAGTCCGGCGGATGTGAGACGGCTCCGGAAAGACGGTTTCTGGAAAAATATGAACATGAGGCCAAGGGAATAGGGCATACGCTAATGAGTCAGCTCGATTTGCTCCCTTACAGCCGGGGGTACTTGTAACAATGATATAGGAGGCATGCGAAACGAGGTAACTTTCTGGGAGCAGGCTTGATTAGGCATTGTGATCACGGATAAGAGAACTCAAACGATACACTGTCGAACAGAAATGGAGACGAACATTATGGCGCGAGTGGAATTTGGTACGGCATTACCGGGACAGGACAATATCGGTGAGTTTGCGCGGTTGGCGGAAAGTCTGGGGTTTGATTTTCTCGGGTGCGGAGAACATGTCATGTTTCACGGCCCTGTTGGTAATACCTTCATTTCGTTGTCCGTTGCTGCCGGCGCAACTGAGAAGATAAAATTGCTAAGTTCTATTGTCCTGCTGCCACTTTATCCGGCTGCGCTGGTAGCTAAAATGGGGGCAGCCTTGGATGTGGCATCGGGCGGAAGATATAACTTTGGTGTTGGAATTGGTGGCGAGTTTCCAAAAGAATTTGAAGCTTGTGGCGTCCCAGTGAACCAGCGGGGCTCGCGCACGAACGAGGCCCTTGAAGTCATTCACCGTCTTTGGACAGAACAAAAGGTCTCGTTTGAGGGAAGGTACACGAAGCTGGAGGAAGTGAGCATCGAGCCAGCGCCGGTTCAAAAACCACGCCCGCCTATTTGGGTCGCCGGGCGCAAAGAACCCGCTATGAGGCGAACCGCAAAGTACGCGGATGGGTGGCTGCCGTACATGTATACGCCAGACCAGTTGCATGACAGCATTGAAAAGATCAAACGTCTGCGCAAGGAGAACGGCAGAGATGTTGAGTCCTTCATTCCGGGTGTCTTCATTTTTACGGCTACCCATGCCGATGGGGCAAAGGGACGTGAAATGGCTGCGAACCGGCTGGGAAAGCAATACGCGCAAGACTTCACGCAATTGATTGGAAAATATGCGCTGGCGGGTACACCCGATGAATGCCGAAAGAGACTGCAAGAGTATGTGGATGCCGGGGCGAAGGTCGTGATTCTTCCTTCGGCGTGTCCGGCGGGGTATATAGAGGAGAACACCCGGTTGATTGGTGAAGAGATTATACCGGCCTATCGATAGGCCGAAGGCTTCGGACAGAGAAAACGGCAAGAATGAACTTAGTAGAGGGTAATTTTTACCTTGCCTGATACTGAGTTCGGCATTCTGAACTACAGAAGTATAGATTGTTCCTGCTGTGCTTTAGAACGAATGGGGTGTTTCGTGGGATAAAGCGACCACAAAGAGGGTCTTGAACTAGCGGCACGCTTTCCACTGGTTCCCCGCTCCTAAACTTGTTTTGGCGTTGCTCTCGTACTTTCCCCCCGGAAAAGGCCCTCCGTATACCTAAGCTAATGAGGTAAATTGCCGCAATAATTATTAGAATCCGAACCACGCCAGGCATTTGGGAATTAGACCCACTCCGTTATTTGCGAACGCTCCCAGGGCTTTGGAGATAATTAAGGAGTTCCGAATCCGGATTTAAAACGAGGGTAGTGTCGGTGTTTAGTATTTTCTCGTAGGTTTGAAGCCTCCGCGTGAAAGCATAAAATTCTGCATCTTTTCCGAAAGCGCTTGCGTAGATGCTCGTGGCCTCAGCATCGCCTTCGCCCTTGAGGCTCTCGCTTGTTTCGTAGGCGGTTGCCAGAATGACCTCACGCTCACGGTCGGCCGTGGCTCGCAGTTGCTGCGCTTGTTCTTCCCCTTCTGCGCGGTACCGTTTCGCTATGCGCTCCCGCTCAGCTCGCATACGGGCAAAAACACTTGCCTGCACCTCTTCGGGTAGATCTAGGCGTTTAATACGCACGTCTGTGACTTCGATACCGAAACTTTTTGCCGTTTCTCTCGTATCTTTAGTCACGATCGCCATTATGTCTTCTCGTTTTTCTCGGATTAGGTCGAGGAAGTTATGCGTAGCAATTTCCTGGCGGAGCCGCGCGGAAATGATATCGTCCAATCGATTCATTGCACGAATCCGGTCCCTCACACTTCGGTAAAACTGGAGAGGGTCTTCTATCCGCCAACGCGAAACATGGTCCACGAGGACTCGTTTTTTGTCTAGCGTAATGTATTCGGATTCCCGCGCGTCTGTTGTGAGAACCCTTCTTTCGAAGCGGACCAAATTTTGAGCTATCGGCAGTTTGAAATATAGACCTGGTTCCTGGATGATACGCTTTGGGTTCCCAAACTGCACGACCATGCCCTGTTCCCATTCCCCGATCGTGAAGGCCGCCTGCGCTCCGACAAACACGGCAATCAGTCCCAACCCGACTAATATTCTTGGTAGCATCTATCTTCCCTCCCCAATTACACTGGCGGCAGCCCCGGCAGCGGCTCCTCCGCCACTCAAATCTTTAAGTGGTAGTAGCGGGACCACGCCGCCGCTATTTTGCGCATCTAGAATAAACTTTTCCATATTTGGCATTATCCGCTCCACGCTCTCTAAGTAGAGGCGGTCGCGAGTCACAGATTTAGCTTTTTCGTATTCTGCTAGTACCCGCAGAAAACGATCCGCATCACCTTGGGACCGGATAACGCGTTGGGATTTGTATGCCTCCGCCTGTTGAACCATTTGTGCCGCCTCGCCCCGGGCCTTGGGCACGACGTCTTCCTGATATCCCTCGGCTTCTTGCCTGAGTCGGTCTCGGTCCTCCAGTGCCCTTACCACGTCATTAAAGGCATCCCGAACTTCATTGGGGGGGTCAACTGCGAGAAGGCGTGCTTCTGTAACAACGATGCCTGTTTGGTAGACATCTAGTAGACCCTGGAGAGAACTTTTCGCTTGTTCTTGAACCTCGAGTCGGCCGTCTGTCATTGTGTAATCGATGGTATTTCCACCAACTGCGCTGCGGAGTGCAACTTCTGCAGAAGAGTGCAGTATTCTCTCCGGTTCGAACGCGCCAAACAAATATTTGACTGGATCCTGGATACGGTATTGGACGACGAGGTTGACTTCCACAATATTTTCGTCGCCCGTCAGCATTAGTGCCTCTTTGGGGATGGTCCGAGAAGCGCCGCGTCCGCTCCGACCGGGAGTCCCGGAAGGACGGTAACCCACCTGGGCACTGCGTACTCTTGCTATGTCGACAACTACGTGGCTCTCGACTGGCCAAGGAAAATGGAAGCGCAAGCCCGGTCCTGTTTCATTTACAACTTCGCCGAAACGGAGCACTATGCCACGTTCACTTGGTCCAACGACGTAGAATCCGGAAGCCGCCCACAGGGCGAGGATGGCACCTCCTATCAACCATGCCCCAGCGCCTTTCGTGAAACGCTGTATCGTGCGTTTTAAATCTTCGAGGCCTTGCATTAATTCGTCGCCAGGGGAATTGCCCCCTTGAGTTTGCCAACCGTCTGCCATGTTGCCTCCCTTTCGCTCTAATTGTTGAGCGTCTTTTCGATAATGTCTGTGGAAGGAAATAGTAGTATGTTCTGTTAAGTAACCCTGTAGGTTAGAAAAGGTACAGGTCGTAAAGTCCACAGTTTCCGTTTATATATTACACTCGATGTGCGTGGTGCGCCAGCCGTGCCCCCCCCTTAGCTTGCTGGTAAGCCGAAGCGGGCGCGACAGGAACAGAGCCGTAAAGATAGTATGGCATGGGCACCATCTCTTAGTCTGTGACGTAAATATCAAGGAGTTCAGTATGCTAGCGACCCTTCTCTTGGAGAAAGAGCCTCCTCTTGCCTGGATAACGTTCAACAAACCGGAGCGTAGAAATGCTGTAGATCTCGAAATGTGGGAAGCACTTCCATCTCTGCTGGCCCAAATAGGCAATGCGGACGAGGTACGTGCGGTCTTGTTACGAGGCGCCGGCCAGGAAGCTTTTGTGTCCGGGGCTGATATCTCACAATTCGGTAAGGCCAGGTCAGGAACAGATGTGAATCGGCGTTATGACAGAGCTGTTGATAATGCTTTGAAGGCAATTAGCGAATTGGAAAAGCCTGTCATCGCGATGATCCATGGATTTTGCATGGGCGGTGGCTGTTCTTTAGCCGTGATGTGCGACCTGCGGATTTGCAGCGACGATGCTCGATTCGGGATTCCGGCCGCTCGATTGGGCATAGCATACCCAATTGAACGCGGGGTTGAGCGTCTGGTCCATGTTGTCGGGATGGCCAATGCCATGGAGATATTGCTGACAGCGCGCACCTATGATTCGACAGAAGCGGCCCAGATGGGATTAGTCAATCGCGTGTTGCCGAAGGCGGAAATCGAATCTTTCACACGGGAATATGCAATTAAGCTGGCTTCGAATGCGCCTCTTAGTGTCTCGGCCCACAAGTATTTCGTGAATGAATCCGTGAAAGACGGGACCCTCCGGGATAAGGCCAAAGTTAGAGATTGGGCGATGACATGTTCGGGAAGTGATGATTATCTGGAGGGGGTAAGGGCCTTCATGGAGAAGAGGCCGCCCAAATTTCGTGGCAAGTGACAGCCTGTGGTTAGATCCGCATAGCGATACGGGTTTAAAGCCTGTTGAAAACGGAAGATGCTGACCATATAGTCATTAATATGACTAAAAGGTCAGTTAGTTCAAGGGACGCAGTTATACGTGAATTTCGGGTGAAGGGGATTTTGAATGCTGCGTGTCGGGTTGTGGCCAAGCATGGGTTTCAGGGAGCAACGGTCGGACGCGTAGCGGAGGAGGCAGGCATCGCGAAGGGGACGGTGTACCTTTATTTTCGCAAGAAAGAGGAATTATTAACGGCGGCTGTCGAACAGGGGATAGAGAATTTTACCGGCCAGGTGCATTCGCAAGTGATGGCTGCGGTGACACCTCTAGAAAAGCTCCAATTGCTGATAGAAGTTAGCTTAGAACTCAGTGACACATACCGCGATTTTTTCAAAACCTTACTGTTGGAACGTAACTTTCTGGCGGCCTCACCCAAACACCCTGAAGCGACGCACATGCTGGATCTTTATCTTGGACATATCCATTTTATAGAGGGTATTATTCAAGACGGCGTCCGGGAAGAAATTTTTCGTCCACATAATGTTGAATCTTCAGCTTTCGCTTTGAATGAGGCTATCCGCGGCTGTTTTCAACAGCGAACTTTGGGTCTGACCGCCCGGACCGCAACAGAAGACGCGGCTATTTTGCTAGATCTGTTCTTCAACGGGGTATTGAAGGTGAGGGCGGAGGAGTCAGTTTCATGAGACGCCCCTTGCTTATTGTCGTACAAGCCTGCCCCCTTTTGTTTGGTTGTATATTCGCCGCGTGCGAGTCTTCCGGGTCCGATGTTGCAAAGGCTGCTCAGAAAAAGGCGCCCGCCGATGTATCGGAAGTCGTTGTCGAAATTACTTCTCCAGTCCTAAGAAATATCCAACGGACCGGTCGAGGCCAGGGGGCTCTTTTCGCAAAGGAGAGCATAGTATTATCAAACAAGCGCGAAGGCTACGTAGTGGCGGTCAACGTGGACTTCGGTGATAAAGTCCAAAAAGGGCAAATATTGGCCGAAATGGAGCAAGAAGAACTCGGACTCGAGGTCGATGTTCAAGACAGCGCGCTCAAACAGGCCCAGGCCAACTTTGTCCGCGCGCGAGCCGAGTTTGCACGCGCTCAACAGCTGGCTGAGGAGGGGCTTGTTCCGCAACAGCAGCTGGATACGAAGAAGGCCGATTACATGGTGGCGGAGGCACAGGTGCGGACCGCCGAGAAGTTCCTTGCGCTCGCGGGTAAACGTCTCCGTGACGCGAGAATTGTTTCACCCGTTGACGGTATCGTACAGGAACGTTTTACCAACCCCGGTGAATTTAAGAGGGCGGCATCTCAGCTGTTGGAACTAGTGGTCGTGAACCCTCTCAAACTCAGAGCGCCTGTGCCTGAACGATTTGCGGCCGCGGCAAAGGTAGGAATGCCCCTCCTCGTGGAAGTAGAGGCTCTTCCAGGCCAAATTTTTGAAGGTACATTAACGCGCACGGCCGCGCGGGTTAACCACGAGACACGCTCCCTACTTATAGAGGCGGAAATATCTAACGAAGAAGAAGCCCTGCGGCCAGGGTATTTTGCCCGCATTACGGGTGTCCTGGGAGAGGAAGAGGCGTTGTTTATTCCGGTTGTGGCTCTCATGCGTTTTGCGGGAGTCGAACGTGTCTTCACGGTCGAAGGCAATGTGGTCCACTCTAGAGAAGTCGTCTCCGGCGAAGAGGACGGGGAATGGGTGGAGATAACCCACGGCCTTACGCAGGCGGAGAAAGTCGTAGTGACCGGGGTGAGTCGGCTCGCCGACGGCATGACGGTCCAATTAAAGACGACGCCATAGCGCCACATAAAAGTGCCACCGTTCCGGTTTTTTGGCTCTCAAATAGGGAGATAGTATGATCCTTGCAGACGTCTGTGTTCGTCGTCCGGTTTTTGCCACCATGCTTATCGGCGTATTTGTTGTTGCCGGTTGGTTTTCGTACCAGAGTCTGACCTTAGAGCTGATGCCAAAAGTCGAGATGCCGGTCGTGACGGTTACGACGACCCTTCCTGGCGCGGGTCCCGAGGAGATTGAAGCACAGGTCACCAAGATAGTAGAAGAAGCCATTAACACCGTAAGTGGCATTGATGAGCTACGCTCTGTCACACGTGAGGGCCTCTCCCAGGTGATCGTACAATTTGTCTTGGAAAAGGACCTCGGCATTGCTGCCCAGGAGGTACGCGACAAGGTTGCAACCGTGCTTGCAGACCTTCCGGTCGATGCGGACCCGCCCATTGTGGAAAAGTTCGATATTGACGCGACACCGATCGCCACGGTTACGGTGTCTGGGTTTTATGGCCTCAAGGAACTTACCGAGATAGCGGACAACAACGTCAAGGATTCTTTGGAATCCGTGACCGGCGTGGGAGCGATAGATATTTTGGGCGGTCAGAAACGGGAGATCCAAATTCTGATCGATCCCGAACGGCTGAAAGCATATGGCCTGGCGATGCGGACAGTGGCTGGAGCGTTGGCGAAACAGAACGTCGAATTTCCCGGCGGTCGTATGACCCGCGACACAGGCGAAACGGTGATACGGACTCTTGGGAGAGTAACCTCCATCGGTGAATTCGAGGAAATCGTGGTTGCTACAAATGACGGGGTCCCCATCACGGTTGCAGACATTGGGCGTGTGGAAGACGGTGTGGAGGAACCGCGTTCCCTGTCCCGTTATGATGGCCAGAATGCGGTGTCTTTGATAATTAGGAAGCAATCGGGCGCTAACACGGTAGCTGCAGTGGATGCAGTGCAAGAACGATTAAAGCAGGTTCGTCAACTTTTACCGTCTGGTGTTGAAGCGCTGGTTACGCGTGATCAATCAGAATTTGTGAAAGCGTCAGTTCATGAGGTTGAGCAACATCTCATCCTTGGCTCATTGTTTGCTAGTATTATCGTGTATTTTTTCCTCGGCAACCTACGTTCAACGATAATTGCCGCTATCGCTATGCCCGTTTCGATCGTCTCGACCTACACATTACTGGCCGCCGCCGGTTACTCGCTCAATCGTGTGACGTTATTGGCCCTCACCCTGGCAGTTGGGATCGTTATTGACGATGCAATTGTTGTTTTAGAAAATATCTACAGGTACATCGAGGAAAAGGGGATGTCGGCTTTTGATGCGGCGAGAGCGGCCACGGCGGAAGTAGGGTTGGCCGTAAGCGCTACGACGTTATCTTTAGTCGTTATTTTCATACCAGTAGGATTTCTTAAGGGCATCGTCGGTATGTGGCTCAGCAGTTTCGGGTTCACGATGGCCTTCGCGATTCTAGTTTCTCTCGTCGTTGCTTTCACGTTGACGCCGATGCTGTGTGCACGATTTTTACCAAAACAGCTAGCAACGGACTCAACTGGGGCAACTAATCATTCGTCAAGAGAATCTCGATTTTACGGTCTGATAGACCGACGGTATGCCGCGATGCTGCGATGGTCGATGAAGCATCGTTGGGTTATCGTCTGCATAACGATAGGGATTTTTGCGTCCACTCCGTTCATTGCTAGCCTCGTCCGTCCGAGCCTCATGGCTGGCGACGACCGGGGAGAGTTTGAGATAAACATCAAGACCCCGCCCGGATTTTCTTTGCGACAGACGGATGCGGTCACGCGACAAATAGAGGAGGAAGTGAGAATTCTTCCTGGTGTCAACCACCTCTTAAGTGAAATAGGATCCACCGTAGGAGAGTCTGTGACTAAATCGAAGATAATTGTCACGTTATTGCACCACTCGGCGCGTACGTTGGACCAAAGTCAGATAATGGACTTGGCGAGGGCAAGGGTCGGGGGGTTCCCGAGCTTACGAATTAGTGTGGACCAAATCCTTCCCGTTTGTGGCGGTGTTGTCCTGAACGTTGACGTTTCGTATATTCTCCGTGGACCGGACCTTGAGACCTTGCGACAATATAGTGAAGACCTGAAAAAGCGCGTGCAGGCGATGCCAGGGTTACGTGACGTAGACTCGACATTTGAAGGCGGTAATCCGGAACTACAGGTTCATTTGAACAGGCGCAAATCTTCTGACCTCGGGATTGAAGCGGCGGACATTGCTTCTACCCTCAGAATAATGGTCGCCGGTGAGAAAGTGACCACGTATCGCGAGGGTGATGAACTGTACGACGTACGTCTACGACTGACACCGGAGAGTCGGAACCAGCCGAGGATCATTGAGCAGGTAGCGGTACCGTCGGCGTCTGTTGGACAGGTCATCTTAAACGGAGTCGTCGACTTGATCCCAGGAACGGGACCGGTGCAGATTGACCGACAAAATAGGCAGCGACAAATTACGATCACCGGCAATCTCGCCAAGGACAAGGCACTCGGCGACGCCATTGCCGATATTGATCAGGAGGTCGAACAAATGGGCCTGCCGGTCGGTTATACCACTGGCGTCAGCGGCATGGGCAAAATGTTTGAAGAAATGATGGATAGTTTCGAGATCGCTTTTTTACTGTCTATTATTGGTATGTACATGGTACTGGCGGCGCAGTTCGAAAGTTTCCTCCACCCAATTACAATTATGCTTTCTCTACCATTGGCAGTACCGTTTGCCCTGCTCGCGCTATATATAGCGGGCCAGCATCTCGCGTTGTTCGCGATTCTCGGTATGCTCTTGCTTTTCGGTATCGTCAAGAAAAATGCAATTTTACAGATTGACCATACCATTAACCTGCGAGCCGCAGGCCTAGCCCGCGATGAAGCGATACTCCAAGCCAATAGGGAACGCCTGCGTCCTATTCTTATGACAACGCTGGCACTAGTGGCGGGCATGATACCGATTCTGCTTGGACGAGGTCCGGCGGCGGAGAGTCATCGCGGTATCGCTGTTGTTGTCATTGGGGGGCAAAGTCTTTGCCTGCTTATCACATTGCTCATGACACCGGTCGCGTATTCATTATTCGACGATGCCGAGGTAAAGATTGCACGGGCATGGCCCTCGTTCAGGGACTACCTTTCCCGTAGGTTCCGGCGACCTCGCCGGCCTTGCCCCGGTGATCGCGTAAGTGCAAGTGGGAAACGGCACACCTTAGCTGATTAAGGCGAACGGTCATTCGAGAGACTAGGGTTCAACGTGAGGTGTACTTTTTATTGCCCTGTCGGCGAGGCCTCCGAAGAGGCGGCTTTCCCATTTGCCAGCGAAACACAGGTCCTCTATTCCCGCTCCGGGCTTGTTATTCGGTTAGGAATCTTCGTCTCCTACTTCTAAGGTTGGGTCCCGAGGGTAGACCATAATACGGCTCCAGTGCCGGAGGGTGACTTTGCCCGGAGGGAATCCAGCTGGTTTGCTGACATGCATAGCTTTACACACGTGTACCTCGACTTTGCCGCGTCGGTCACGAGCTTTCGAATGCCACGCGGAGAGTTCTGCGGCATGTCTCAGGGCATTATCAGGAAGGTCTTCTACGCGCAGGTGATTAGGGTTTTTGATAACCACATGACTACCGGCATAATCAACAACATGGAGCCAAAAATCTTCTGGGTCCGCTACCTCGAATGTCAGAATATCGTTTTCTACGTCCCCTTTGCCGATCAATATGGAGAAATCGTCGATTGTTTTAGTTCTGAATGGACGCCCCTTGCTCGACATTTTTAAATCTCAAAATTGCTTGCGTCTTCCTCAGGGTATGCTACTAGGGTACTCACTAAGTACGGTACTATAGACACTAAAGCTTCATTCTACTACACGGGCGGCTACGCAAATTGGTTGTCTATATTGGGGGACGCACGGAGGGGCACGAGATGGCTGCTACGCACACTTCTGTTTCAATAGGGTCGGGAGAAATAGAGCAACGGGTTGTTGCGGCGGAAAAGAGCGAAATGTCTGCTACACTGTTTGTCAGCTTGGGTGCGGGCCTTGCGGTATTTTCTCTCGTTTTGATACGGATGTGGCAGGGAGAGTGGTGGTTCCCCGTGGGTTTAGACGCCACGACACCGGAATTTGCAACCTATTGGCTCGGCCTTTTGTACGTGGAATGGGTAGTTATTATTAGTGCCGCTGTCATTGGGTACCGTTCATACAGAAAACCCTGCACCGAATGCGTGACGAGCAGGACAACGGTAGGACATTTAGATCCTGCGCACGAAAATGAACACATCCTTAAATTGTGGGCCACCGTTGCCGTCGCAGCGTTGTTTGGCTTTGGAGTGAGCTATTTTGCCGAACAGGACGCCTCGTGGCACCAAATTGTGGTTCGCGACACTGCATTCACGCCGAGCCATATTCCGCTATTCTTTTATACTTTTCCAATGTTACTGATCATGACGGGGGTGAGCTCTTGGTACGCGTACAACCGATTACATCACATTTACGTGGGTGAAAATGGTACGGGCATACCTATTGTGTATTTGTTGTTCCCCGCCGGCGGATGGTTTTTGTTTGCCAACGTAGCATTTAATGAGTTGGGGCATTCAAGTTGGATAACTGAGGAATTGTTCGTGCAACCGTTCCACTTCCCGTTTGCCTGGGCAACATATTTCTTTTTTGCCGGTTTTGCGTTGGTTTTTCAAACGCTCCCTCCGTTCTATAAAAATCTGCTTATATTTACCCAGAATGAGGTCGCCGAAAAAGGATCGTAGTCCTCAAGGCACACTTTTTACGCTTTCCGTGTTCGATAGTATGTCCGACTGGGGGTCTGGAATTGACGAGATACGAAGAGCTTGCGCGGCTGGGGAATCATAAAACGGCCAGATTCCTGGACATCCTGTTACTTTTATCGCTTGTAGGGTTTTTTACGGTCATCCCTCACGTAAGCCGTATGCTCTATATGGGTGATTGGGATTTCTGGGTAGACTGGAAGGACAAGCTCTGGTGGCCGATTGTGGCGCCGAGTGGCGCATTAGTTGTCACAGTGGTAGGCCATTACCTTGCTTGGAAGTTTTTACGGCTGCCTCTGGGTGCAACGTTTGCAGCGTGTTTTGGCCTTTTGGGCGCCTGGATTAGCCGAGTCTTCAGTTTCTACGGATTAGAGTTTTATCCTTTGAACTTTGTGTGGCCTGCGACGACCATTCCCTTGGCCTTGGCCTTGGACCTGATCCTTTTCTGGTCTAGGAGTTTTCTTGTGACGAGCCTCACAGGTGGGTTCTTATGGGGCTTCCTTTTCTACCCCATCAACTGGCTTATGCTTATGCCTTTTCTCCAACCCGTTACACTTTTTGGCAAGACATTCACGATCGCTGATCTCATGGGCTACTATTTTATACGCCCGCAAACACCAGAATACCTGAGACGGATTGACGAGGGAACGTTACAGGCATTCTTGGGTCAGCGTATATGGATAAGTGTCTTGATGGCCGGCATTGCGTGCACCTTGGTGTACTGGGTGGGTATAGGCCTCGCGAAGCTGCTCGCTGTCTTGCCGATGCGCAAGGTGCTGAGGCAAACTTGAAGCTGCTCGCGAGAAGGTAGTTTGGGTGGGCAGGGATTAAAGCAATGCTTTGTTTGGCAAAAAGGGTTCTGGTTACGGGTGGCCTTGTCTGTTTATTCGCCGTGTTCAATTCCATCCCGGCCCGCGCCCACGGTGAACATAATCTAGAGCCGTTCGTCCGCATGAGCGGGGTCTCCTTTTTTAACGTTCATTTCTCTAAGGACCGGTTGAAGGTCAACGAAACGGTGACGCTCACCGGAAAGTTCCGGGTCATGAATTCCTGGCCGCGTATGCTGGCGACACCCGAGCTCGGCTGGATTGGCGTCTTGGTTCCTGGCCCGAAACTTGCTGTCCGTGAACGATGGGTCAATGGGAAGTTCATACAGAATGCATTTAATGTTGATCTAGGGGAGCTGTATGATTTTAAGATGATCCTTCAGGCGCGCGAGCCGGGTCGGTACCACGTGCACCCGATGATAAATCTATCGGGAACGGGGGGTCTGGTCGGTCCGGCGCAATGGATAACTGTCGCCGACGGCAATGTCGCGCCCTCCTACAAAATCGAAATACCGGCGACGGGTGAAATGGTGGACCTGGAGCATTTTGGCTTCGCCGGCGTAGTGCGGTGGCAGGTTATCTTTGCAATTCTGGGCGTCGCGTGGCTGCTGTACTGGTCGCGTAGACCGCTTTCTGTTCGATATGCCCTACTAGTCGAAGGTTTCGATGAAGAACAATTTACGCGCCTTGACCGGAAGACAGCAAAAATCTTCGCATTAGTGCTCGTCTTGCTGGTAGTAGGTGGATTATGGATCACGAACAACGGGAAGCCGCCTATCATTCCCCTCCAGGCCGCAAGAATGTGGGATCTCAGTGGATTACCACAACCTGAAGCTGTTGATGTAGAAGTTGGCGAGTTTAGGTACGATACGACGAATAGGTCTCTCACGTTACAGGTCAAAGCGACAAACACATCTACTCAATCGGTGCTATTGCGGAAATTCACGACTAGTTACTTGTCGTTTATTAATGATGATACGCAGGGGTTGTACCCCGACCTATCTGATCAGGTCCCTACGATGCGGGTACAACCGAACGGACTCATTGAGCCCGATCAGACGGTGGATTTGACCATAACTATTCAGGACGCAGTATGGGAAACAGATCGCTTTATCGAATTTGATCAACCACAGATTACCGCCGCTGGAATGCTGGTATTCACTACGGACCAACCATTATCGGAAGACGGGATGGAGCCAATGATGTTAGGGAATAGCCTGGAAGGCCCAGGGATCCCCTGGACCAATGTAGCCAGTATTAATGAAATCTATTCCAACCTGCAGATCGCCTTTCGTAAGCTGGAGCGATGAGAAATTTTGTGTGCTACTCGTAGTGAGGCTGGTATGCCTCGCCGGAGGTTATGGTATCAACACGACCTTACCGTATGCTTTTCCTTCTCCGCTAACGTCACGGTGGGCCTGCGCGGCCTGTGCGAGTGGAAGTTCCCGTCCAATGACCGGCCGGAGTGTTCCATTGCTTAGTCCCGCGCCGATGGACGCGTGTATGCGGGTAAGCTCTATAGGAGTCGCGTTTCGCAGAGTCATTCCTATTACCGAGGCGTCCCGCATCATGGCGGCGCGGGGATTAATAGAAATCGTACCTTGATTTTTTTCACCGCGGTTACCTATTGCGACAACCCGCCCCCGCATGGCTAGCATGTCTATATCTTTGGCGAGATTAATGTTGGCTAGCATCTCCAGGACGACGTCGACTCCGTTACCCCCTGTTAAGTTGCCCACTTCTTCTAAATAACCTTGGGCCCCATGGTCGAGTACGTGCTCGGCACCTTGATCGGCGACTAATTGTCTTCCTTGGGCGGTGCTTGCTGTTCCGATAACTGTCATACCTGCGGCCACTGCTAGTTGGACGCTCGCTATACCAACGCCACCGCTTGCTCCATGAACGAACAGGGTGTCTCCAGCTTTTCCTTGACCGCAATGAAACAGCGCCTGGTATGCAGTAGCATAGGGCACGAACACGGCCGCTCCTTGGGAGAACGAGGCCTTGTCCCCGAGCGGGTGTACTTGTGCCTCCGAGCAGAGGGCTTGCTCGGCGTATGTGCCGCTGAGGGAGCCGGCGAGATACACGCGGTCACCAACACTCACCTTTTTTACATCCGGACCAATGGTCTGTATGACGCCTGCACCGTCGGACCCAGGCGTAAAAGGCGTTGGTGGTTTGGGGTAAATGCCTGATCGGATATACGTCTCGACTGGATTCACGCCGATTGCCCGCATTTGTACGGTAACCTGCCCGGGACCGGGGACGATATCCGGTACTTCTTCTATCTGGAGGACCTCAGGGTCTCCGAACTCGTGGATGCGTACAGCTTTCATAAAAATGCTCGATTCTGCCCTTCGACTTCAGAACTACAGAAACTAGCCCCTTTTATCTAATGCGGAGATCATTTCCGTGACCGTCGTCATTTTCTCGCGCGGCTTGCCTACTTTCTTGCCCGCCTGCACTTCCATTTCGTTCAGATATTTCCAGTCATCGAACGACACGAATCGCACACCGCGCGCTCTGAGAAGGTCCGGGACCGCCCCGAGACCGCCATTTATTGGGTCTTTTATTTCGGAGGACTGTAAATCTTCCAACATCAAACCGACTGTTTCGATCGCATCTGGTTTGTTTGTTCCGACGACGCCCGAAGGTCCGCGCTTGATCCAGCCGGCAACGTACACGCGAGGAATGACATCTTTGGTTTCGGGATCCATCACCCGGCCGGTATCATTCGGTATGATCCCGTTGCGCTCATCAAACGGAACGTCTTTTAGCGGATGCCCTTTGTAGCCGATTGAGCGAAATACCATCTGAATATCAGGGAGTTCTTCATACTCGCCGGTCCCGCGTGCACGCAGGGTACCGGAATCGTCCTTCGTGAGACGGTTGATCTCCAGTTTCATTCCTTCAACACGCTCGCTACCATAAACTTCGACCGGAGAAACGAAGAAGCGCGCCCGGATCTTGCGGGAGGCGGTTCCTTCCCCGCGCGCAATCTGTGTGGTGAGAATATCGACGTTTCGCTGATGAACCTGCTCTGTAGCCTGGTCTAAGAATTCTTGATTTAGTTCGTCGAGTTC
>CAZSWX010000005.1:0-2146 GCA_964610865.1 uncultured Enterobacteriaceae bacterium | reverse complement strand
ATCAAATCTGACATTGCTTTCCCTTCCCAAGAGGTTGGATAGCTTGCTTCTCTTGCGAAACTCGTTCGCTATACATAGAACAGATTGACCCGTCAACCAGGACCAAGGAGGACGTTCTTATGAGTCAAGACAAAAATCAGAAACTTCGCTTCGGAATGTGGTATGATTTCCGCAATCCGCCGGCTTGGAAACGGCCCTATGATGAACTCTACGGCGAGATATTTGATCAGATTGTGTGGGGAGAAGAGAACGGGTTCGATGACATTTGGCTGTCTGAGCATCATTTCATAGAGGATGGGTACTCGCCATCGCTGATGCCTATTGCGGGGGCGATCGCCTCCCGGACGAAAAGTATTCGGATCGGTACAAGCGTGATGCTATTGCCATTTCATAACCCCGTCCGTCTCGCGGAGGATGCAGCTACGGTGGATGTCATTTCGGGCGGGCGCTTTGAGCTTGGGGTTGGGGTTGGGTACAAGGTCGAAGAATTTGAAGCGTTCGGTGTATCAAGCAAAGAACGCGGGGCCCGCACGAACGAAGGCCTCGAGATTATTCGGCGTTTGTGGGAGGGCGAAACACTGTCTTTCGACGGTAAATACTACACGGTCAACAATGCCCGGTTGACGCCCGAACCGATCCAGCAACCAAGACCTCCTATATGGGTAGGCGGCTTTACCCCTCCAGCGTTGAGGCGTGCGGCAAAATATGCCGATGGGTATATTGGTGTAGGTCCGTTAAAGGAAGCGTACGACGGTTATGTGACCGCGTTGGAAAAGATAGGGAAGCCTAGCTCAGGTGTCCGGCTTGCTGGCGGATATTTTTGGCTTATCCCGTCAGAGGACCCAGAGAAGACATGGGATGAGGCGGCCGAGCATGTGCGGTATCAAGTCAATGCGTATGCAGAATGGTCCGCGAAGGCTGGAATGCCATTATTTGATCATATGCCTGATGTGAAGGCTCTGCGGGAGTCGGGCATGTTCCAAGTCGTCGATGCGGAGACCTGCATTCAGATGATTCGCGATTACGCGGCGCAAACACCGTTGACGCATTATTATTCGTGGACCCTGCCGCCGGGATTACCAGCGAGTTGGATTCAGCCACACCTGGAGTTATTTGCCGCAAAGGTAATCCCCGCCTTTCGCTAAAAGGAAAGGAATGGGTTAGTCTCGAGTCTGCCGGATTAAACATCGTTTGGCGGTAGGAGCTGCATGTGGATCTAAGAACGCCGGGAGTATTTCTTTTCTTGGACTCTTTGTCGGGCGCGAGAACGAGAGCGCTTGTGAAAGACGTGGAAAGACTCGGGTATAGTGCAGTATGGTTTCCCGAGGTTTTTGGGCGCGAGCCCTTCTCATTTGCCTCGTACCTATTGGCTCAAACGGAGCATTTGATAATCGCAACAGGTATTGTCGTGCCGTATGCTTACGAGCCGTTTGCGATTGCCAACGCGACGCGCACGCTTGCGGAATTGTATGGTGATCGTTTTTTGCTTGGCATGGGCGTGAGTAACGCCCAGGGGAATAAAAAGCGTGGCATTCCCTACGGGAAACCCATCAGTTTCATGAAGGATTACCTGACGAGGCTCGAATCGGTCCCATACGCAGCCCCAGCCCCGGAGGCGGCACCTCCTATTGTTCTCGCAGGGATGATGCCCAACATGTTGCATTTGGCCGCGACGCAGACACAGGGTACCCATACGTATTTCACCGTCTTGGACCAAATTACCGAGACCCGAAAGGTCCTCGGCCCTGAGCCGTGGTTGTGCGCCGCACTAGCGGTAATACTTGAGACAGACCCGGAAAGGGCCCGTGCTACCGCCCGGGACTATATGCGTACTTATTTAGCGATTGAGCATTATAGAGAACGGTTCCTTGAGGTTGGATTTTCCGCCGCCGATTTTGGTTCAGGGGGGAGTGATCGGTTAGTTGACTCCGTCGTTGTGTGGGGAGACGAGGAAGCTATACGCAAGCGGGTTTTTGAGTATTATGCGGCCGGCGCGTCTCATGTGTGTATACTGCCGTTACAACCTGGCGGAGGGCTGACTCCCCACGAAGAAGCCATCACGCTCTTGTCTCCCGCGGCATAAACGACATCAATTTGTGAATAGGAGGAAGGTTATGAAGATAGGATTGTTTGGTGTAAATATGGG
>CAZSWX010000004.1:0-21427 GCA_964610865.1 uncultured Enterobacteriaceae bacterium | reverse complement strand
GCGCATGCGAACGGTGCGGCCCTCGCTCCATTCCTTCTGGAAGGTGTGGCAGGACGGCCCAGTCTGAACCTTGCGGACGGATTGCACCCAACTTCGGCGGGTCAAAAGATCATCAGTAATCAGATTTGGCCAATACTGAGGGAAATACTCCGCCAGTCTGACGGAAATTAATACACGAAATTAGAAAACCTCGGAGTGAGACGTTATAAGGCGACACGGGGTGTCTTTTTTGCCCGCAGCCGCAAATCGCGGTAATGTAAAAATCTATTTCACCGTACGCCGAATGCTTTAAAATTAAAGTAAATTATAGATTGTGTCGGCAAGCGTGGAATATTGCTTACAGTATATGCCTAAATTGGAGTTCTAAGATTCTCATAGCGAGGGATATGATAAAGTAGTGCAGAGTCCGATTTGACGTGGTATAATTTACCTTCGTCAGATTGGAAGTTGTGAGGGCCGTGGTGGTGTGAGGAGGAGTTCATGGGTGTGGTGGAGGTAGAGGTCCCCTTGGATATTTTCGCGAGCAGGGTGCAACCGTTTGGGGTAGCGCTCGCGGAGGTGAGCTGGCGCGTAAAAATGTTTACGTATGACGGTGTCGTACTGTCGGCACTTCATTTGGTAGAGCCTGAGGTCGTAGTCGCCATGTGCTTTTGGCCAGAAACACAGGTGCTTCGGCAAACTTTCCAGGGAAGATTCGAGTTGTGTTTGACCCCACCGGAAGGGCATGTTGGCCGGGTCCGACTGAATCTACAGATTCAGGAAAAAATGGTGGCGGAGCTTTTTCAGGCGGCCGAACTGGTGAATCCGTACCCGTCGGAGGATTCGGCGTGCAGGGCGCGAAAATATTTTGAAGAATTTCTAGTCCTGGACTTTCCGGATGCCAAAGTTGAATGGGGAAAAGTATTAAGTTGGCATAATGGTCCAGGATTTATCGAGGTAATCGATCCGATACGTGTAGGGTAATTATAGGGTGCGCATTTAGCGAAAAGACGGGTTATCGGGTGCGTTCCCGGGGCCTGGGTGCGGTGTGGGTGGTGAGTTCTTGGGCGGCAGGCGCAATGTGGCGCGCTTTACTTTTGGGAGACAAATGGCTGAGAAAATAGAAAATTCACACCTGGTCGAGATGGAACCGTTGGTTCCTCCACGCGCTATCAAGGCAAAATCGCCACTTACGGACGGAGCTGAAAAATTGGTGATGGACACGCGAACGGCGATTTGTGACATACTTCATGGACGAGATCGTCATCGGTTATTGGTAGTTACGGGGCCTTGTTCTATTCACGATGCCGAGGCGGCCTATGAATATGCAGAGAGGCTCAAACCGATAATAGATGAGACAAGGGAAGATCTCGTTATCGTGATGCGGACGTATTTCGAGAAGCCTAGAACGACTGTTGGGTGGAAGGGACTGATTAACGACCCACATCTGGATGGTTCGTGTGATATTCCTGCCGGCCTCGAATTAGCACGACAGATATTATTGAGAATCAATCATGTCGGGGTTCCTTGTGCGAGTGAATTATTGGATCCTGTTACTCCCCAGTATGTAGCAGATTTACTGAGTTGGGCGGCAATAGGTGCTAGGACGACCGAGAGCCAGACACACAGAGAAATGGCTAGCGGATTGTCTATGCCAATCGGTTTCAAAAATACCACAGGGGGTGAGGTATCGGGCGCAATTAACGCTATGATTTCCGCAGGGCACGCACATAGTTTTTTGGGTATAAACGGCGACGGACTGACGTCTGTGGTAAAGACATCTGGAAATCCAGACCGCCATGTCATCCTGCGCGGCGGGGGCGGCCGTTCGAATTATAGCGAAGGTGACATCGCTAGTGTGACAGAAATGATTGCAAATGAGGGTATCGCCCGTCCTATCATGGTTGATTGCTCCCATGGAAATTCGAATAAGGATTACACACGTCAGACGACGATATGTCGGGATGTTATGCAGCTCCGGGAGGATCTAAAGTACGACGTGATGGGACTGTTGATCGAGAGTAACTTGAATGCAGGGAATCAGGTTTGGCAGGAAGGTACCGAGTTGCAATATGGTGTCTCCATAACGGATGCTTGCATAGGATGGGATGAAACGCGCGACCTGTTGTACCAAGTGGGCGAGGTTGTCCATGCTAACCCGGTTTCAACAGTGTAGTTTTCTCAACCGTCGGACGCACTCCTCCGCAAATAGCCGGTGCCGGCTATTCCGATCTTCAGTTTGTGTGGTTCTTGCCGCGGGATCGATTGCTTGCACATACGCGGAACAGAAATGGAAAGAGAAACTCTCTGAATTCAACGAAGGCATCGACCAGGAAATGGCGGAGGCAAAGGGTCCGCGACATAGTTGCGAATCGGCCGACGGTGTGTTTTACGAAGAACGGTGCTACGTACCCGACGGTAGAGCAGGGATGAACCAGGAGCGAACATGCCGTATGCACGGGGGACTCTATATAGACGGCGTATGTCTCACGGATCGTCAGGGTCCTGCCCGTACTTTCTGAAACACCCGGTGTTCGTTTGTCGATTAGACATGTATTCCGTTGATTCGGTGCGTTTGCCGCATTAAATGTGCTACGAAGAGGAGTAAGTATGAATGCGCTGGCGACCGGCGAAAAGGTGGCAGAGGGCGGGTGTCTCTGTGGTGCCGTTACGTTTAGTATTATGCTGCCTACACTATTCTGTGGCCACTGTCATTGTTTAATCTGCCGTAAGGCACACGGGGCCGGTTACATTACGTGGATAGGTGTCCCACTAACTCGCTTCGAGCTAAAGCAGGGCGCGCGAAAACTAAGGAAGTATGCATCTTCTGCGCATGGCAAACGCAGTTTTTGCGGGGAATGTGGAAGCACCTTATTCTGCCAGTCGGACAAGCACCCAGGCGTAATGGACATAGTATTGGCCAACATTGATGGCAAAATAGACCGGGTTCCGGGGGCGCATTTTTATTTCTCGGACCGGGCCGATTGGGTCCAGACGCAGGATCAATTGCCAAAATTTGGAGGAGAGACAGGTACGCAGGCCATAAAAAACGAAACTTAAAGTTCGAAAGGGATTAGTATGAAGTACGAACAAATACTCTACGATGTCGAGGATAGCATAGGTACAATCACGTTAAATCGACCGAACCGGCTGAATGCTTGGACAAACGTTCTAGAACGGGAAGTGCGGGGTGCTATGACGGCTGCCACGGGGGATCCCAAGGTGAAGGTAATCATACTCACTGGAGCCGGGCGGGGTTTTTGCGCTGGTGCGGATATGGACGCACTCAGTGCCGCGACTGAAGGGACGAACAGAACGGCCGGAGAAGCTCCAGAGACGTTTCCCGGTCCTATCGAGGGTGGTCTCGAGCTACCCCAAGCTTTCGGCTACAAGTACGCGTACTTTCCTACCGTTCCCAAGCCTATAATAGCGGCCATCAATGGGCCGGCGGCCGGGTTAGGTCTTATCATGGCGCTGTATGCAGATATACGGTTTGCCGCGGAAAATGCCGTGTTTACTACAGCTTTTGCGAAGCGCGGGCTAATCGCGGAACATGGAATAGACTGGATCCTACCACGGGTAGTGGGGTTGCCGAACGCGTTGGACCTCATGCTGTCGGCGCGCAAGGTGACGGCCCAGGAAGCGCACCGAATCGGTTTAGTGAATCGGTTATACACGGCAGAATCTCTCTTACCCGAGACACGGGCGTACGCACTTGAACTGGCCCACATCGTTTCCCCTCGGTCAATGCGGGTCATGAAATCCCAGTTGTTCCGATCTCAGGACGTGGATTTTGGAGATGCCCTTGAAGCCGGAGTACGCGAGATGAAGGAGAGCTTTAAGAGCCAAGATTTTAAGGAGGGGGTATCGCATTTCGTAGAAAAGCGTGCGCCCCGGTTCACTGGGTGCTAAGCGGTAGGCCGCATGATGGAGTAGAGTGTGACGACCGTAGGGGAAATATCTCAAATCTGGCGGTATCCTTTCAAGAGCATGATGGGAGAGCTTTTGAACGAAGCGCAACTAACAAGACTTGGTCTGTTGGGCGACCGGAACTGGGCAGCTAGAGATGAGACGCGAGGCGGGATTGGTAGCGCAAAGAAGGTGCCTGGTCTGATGCAGTGCCTTGCTAGATATCCTGGAATAATTTCAGGAGACGGGGTCTTTCCAGCAGAAATAACCACACCCGATGGAAATACTTTTCTGACCGACGCGGGCAATGCTGCGGCCGAATTGAGTAGTGCACTAGGACATGACCTCACAATCTGGCCGCTGGCTAGCGGGCGAGAAGATGGGCATTATCGGCGTGGTAAACCCACTTTTGAAAACCCATTGGAAGAATTGCGCCTGGTTCTCGGTTTGGAACCCGGCGAGCCTCTCCCGGATCTTTCCGGGTTTCCTAGAAAGGCGAGGGAATTTGCCACACCTCCGGGCGCATACTATGATGCATTCCCCATTCATTTAATAACGACGTCGGGCCTCAATAAATTAAAATTGCTTTTACCGAAATCCCAGATTGAGGCGCGACGTTTTCGGCCGACCCTATTAGTTGATACTGGAAAGAGTACGGAGTTTGACGATGAAAATTGGATAGGAAAACGCCTGAGGATGGGCACGGTCGTAATTAGGGTCGAAAGGAAATGCCCGCGGTGTGTCATGACGACCTTAGCAAGCGCTAACTTGGGGCATGACACGCGGATCTTACGTGCCCTGGTACAGCACGCGGCTCATAATTTCGGCACGTACGCGACCGTTGTTTATCCTGGTACCATTGCCAGAGGGGATACGGTCGAAGTCCTGCGTTGAAGGTACATAGGGCGTAGTCTTCTGGCTGAACTCAAAGTTCCAGCGAATAGGCTCAATAGATCGCCATTACCTTTGTGGCAAAGTCGTCCAGCACTTTTCGTGCACTGTCCATCGGGGGCAGGAGTGTGACTTCCTTTAATCCGTTCTTCTCGGCGGATCGGATCTTTTCCACGATCTCATCGGGAGTTCCGACAATACAGGACCCTTCTATCGCTTTAGGCGTGATAAACCTTCGTTCTTCTGGCATGAGGAAAGTACAGTGGCCGTTGTGAAGTTGCAGATACCTTTTTTCTTTCGGCGTCTCCATTTTTTCGACGTAGGACCGGTATTCTTCCCAGATGTCAGCGATGGCAGGGGGAATCATGTCTTCATTGCCGGTAAACTCATAGATTTCGTAAGCGAAGTGCAGTACCGCGGAAACCCAAGACCCGCACTCGTCGATAACCCGATCGGAAGTAAGCTTCTCTCCGGGCTCGAGTACGACGACAGAGGTAAGAGAGACCGTGTGATAATCGGACATGCTGCGGCCTACACGTGCGGCCCCCTGTCCGACATATTCCATGTTCGACTCTAAGACCTCTTTCTGCTCGTTTAGGACCGATACTAAGCCGTCGCCAAACTCACCTGCGGCTTTTAAAGCGAGCGGACCGTTCGCCGCGACGATGATAGGAATTGGATTATCTAGGTCCAGAAATTTGAGGTCCTGATGTAAGAATTTTATAGTTCGGGTGGTTTCGCCAAGGGTAAAATCTACTTCCTCTCCTTGAAGGAGGGCGCGGACCACTCGGAGGTACTCTCGAAAGTCCCGTATTTTCATGGGGTTCATGCCCATCACGCGCATCGCTGTATGGCCTGTGCCAATTCCTAAAAATACCCTGCCGGGCGCGACGCGAGCTACGGAGGCAATAGAATGTGCAGTGACCGGCGCGATCCTTGTGCCTGGAATTGCAACACCTGTGCCGAGTTGGATGCGCTTAGTATTCTGCGCAGCGAGGGCCATCGTCGCATAGCAGTCGGACCAGATCATTTGTGAATCGGGGACCCACGCCCGGTCGTATCCTAAGTCTTCCGCGTATTTGATGAGTTGCCAATCGTCGATTTTAGGTGCGACGGTCAAGCTAAATTCCATTGAGTCCCCCCCTACGGGCAAAAGTGTGTTCGTCTCTGTTGCAGACTTACCATAGGTGGAGCACGCGTGCCATGTCCCTGGTCTATGGTGTTAAAGTGGAAGAGTTTGGAAAGGCAGTGTATCCATGCCTGCAATTCGTGGTCTAGTGGCCTAGAGGTTTACTACGGCTACGCTAATCAGTAGCCTTATGACGTAGTTCTAGGAGTAATCAAGTGAGCAACTACGATTTCATCGTAATAGGGGGCGGGATTGCTGGAGCATCCGTCGGCTACGAGTTGGCGTCGCACGGTCATGTCTTAATTTTGGAGCGGGAACGTGTCGCCGGTCATCATTCTACAGGTCGATCCGCGGCAGTGCTAACGGAAAATTACGGTAATTCGGTCATACGGAGACTGACCCTGGCTACGCGTCCATTTCTCGAAAAACCACCAACTGGTTTTACAGAGAATCCGCTTGTCTCCCGCCGCAAAATGATGTGGATTGCACGGGAAGACCAGCGGGAGGAGTTGGCCGGAACCTTGTCTGAGTCGCAACGCTTGGTGCCGAGTATCTACTCGGTAAATGCCTTGCAGGCCCGCAATCTTTGCCCAGTATTACGTACCGAATACGTATCGTTCGGTATCGTTGAGCCGAATGCGCTCGACCTGGATGTGCACGCTATTCATCAAGCGTTTTTAAGAGGTCTACGTCGGAAAGGTGGCAAAATAGAGGTCAAATCTGATGTGGCGGCAATGAGTCTGGACCGTTCCATCTGGACCGTCCAAACCGCAACCAAAGAATACAGAGCACCGGTCGTGGTGAATGCCGCAGGCGCGTGGTGCGACGTGATAGGAAATATAGCCGGAGCTAGGCCTGTCGGCCTAGTCCCCAAGCGGCGGACCGCATTTATATTCGAGGGCCCCTCGTCTCTAGAAGGGGAAAGTCTAGACGCCTGGCCAGTGGTGATTGATGCGCACGAGGACTTTTACTTCAAACCTGAATCCGGCAAGTTGCTGGGTTCCCCCGCGGATGAGACCCCGATGGATCCGTGCGATGCGACGGTCGACGATCTCGATATCGCGGTTGCGGCGGAGCGCCTGCAAAATGCGACGTGTATGACTATAACGACTATTAAGAGAAAATGGGCCGGCCTGCGCAGTTTCGTTCCCGATAAGACTCCTGTTTGTGGTTTTGACAGGGAGAGGCCTGGATTCTTCTGGTTGGCCGGTCAGGGCGGATATGGAATTCAGACATCTGCCGCTTTGGCTCGTGCGGCATCCGACCTCATTGTAAATCGGACACTCCCGCTGGACCTATTGGAAGTAGGGCTAACGCCCTCGAACTTTAGCCCAGAAAGAGTCCAGGCCTTGTTCGGGAGGTCGCAATGAAAACCCTAGCTGGCATGACGAGACGGAAGCTCCTGAAATATCTTGCGGCTTGCGGAATTGTGGCCCTGACGAAGCAGAAGCCCGTGATAGCAACTGCAGCACCGAGACGGACGAGTGCGGTAATAGGAGTACTTCTTCCGCTGACGGGCGGTATGGAAGGATACGCAGAACAGATGAGGCTCGGCATAGAGACGGCAGTGAACGAGATCAATGGAACTGGTGGAGTCTTGGGCATAAAACTTGATTTGGTGTATGCAGACTCGGAAACGCACCCATCGATTCTACCCGTACGTTGCCGCGAACTGGTCGAGAACAAAGGCGCGATTGCCATAATAGGGCCTTTTGTAGCAGCAGGACGACGCTATGCAGTAAAATACTTAGAAAAGAAGAAGATCCCGCTGATTAATGCAACGAATCATGAAGGTGATTTTTGTTCGCCTGTTCTTTTTAATATCGGGCCTACAACTAATCAGGATGGGCACGCCCTGGTGCGGTATTTGGATGAGGTGCGGCACCTGCGAGAACATTTTATGGTGGGCTCTTACCCCAGTTGGCAGAACAGTATGTTTCGCCAACTACGGTTTCCTATGTTTGAGAGAGGAGCCACGGTGCACGGGCAGGCGCTGACTAGCACGGAAGAGACGGACTTTCGTCCAATTATCCGTTGGATACAAGAGACCGACGCGAACTCTGTATTATTTTGCGTTATGCGGCTACAAGGACAAGAATTTTTGAGGCAGGCGAACGATGTCGGCCTTTTAGAAAGAGTGGCTGTTGGGTGGATTGGTTTGAACGATACATTGATCCCAGGCCTGGAAGCGTCCGAACTGAAGAATGTTATTACAACGACCCCTTTTGTAGCGAATGATAGGGAACCTGGCGTGGTTGCATTTGTTGACCGTGTCCACAGGCAACACGGGCCGGGGAGAATTATTGCGCATCAGGCCCTTACTCATTACAACGCAGTGAAGGCGCTAGCTTCGGCGTGGGAGACTGTCGGAGAAGTAGGGTCGCTGGCCGGGTTAGAGGGTCTGCCAGGATTAACTTTTGACGGACCCACCGGCCCAATAACAATAGATGCGGAGAACCATCACGCGACGATGAACGTAGTAGTCGCCGAGGCTCGAACCGACGGACTACGCATCCTAAGCCGACTTGGGCGAGTGCCTGATACGGTGAGGTGTTTGTCCGCGTGACGCGGTGGGAGAAAGTTTGGAAAATACTGTGGGCAAGCTCATATCGGGTGGAATAATATTGTTAGCGCTAGCGTATGGATGCGGTCCGCGCACGCACGATGATTTGCGATATCTTCGACAGACGGAGCTGCCCGCGGACATTACGGATTCGCGGGGCAGGCCTTTGTCTCGGCGGGGTCTGCAGGCATATAAAACGGCAGAAGTCTCAAAAATTGAACGCGAATACACAGCGGTGGAGGAAGCCCTCGCCAACCTACCAGGGGTAGTCTCGGTAAGGCCCGGATATGGTGTGGTGTACGTATACACGCATAGGCCGGCAGAGCTTCCTGCGGAGGTTGAGGGAACGCCGGTCAGGGCTATACCGCCGGAACTGTTGAATGGTGTCTCCGACGAATGGGTCACACCAGAGGAACTGCCGCCCCTGGGAGGAGGAAGGAACTTCCGCCCTTGGGAGGAAAAATAAGAAATTACAGAAAGGTAGGTAAGTCATGGCAGAGTTTGTAAGCGTGGCGGACGCAAGAAAATTGAAAGGAATGCGAATTGTCCTGGGTCAAGGGATACCTGGTCCATGGGCGGAAGGGATTCGTGGAATATTGGACGTGAAAAAAATACCTTATACACGAGGTCTTTTTGAAATAGGATCCGACCATGCCGATCTCATAGCGTGGACGGCCCAGGCCTCAGCTCCCGCAATAGCCTGGAATGACGAATTGCCGAAATCGAACTGGGCGGAACAATTGTATTTAGCGGAAAAGATAGCGCCCGAACCGAAACTGATACCGTCCGACCAGGCGGACCGGGTCAAAATGTTCGGATTTGCCAATGAACTCTGTGGGATGCACGGGTTTGGATGGAGTCGTCGGTTAATGTTAGTTCACCAAGGGTTGGCCGCGCCGAATCTACCTGAAGAACAGCGAGGATTCTTTGACGCCTTCGGGGCAAAATATGGATATACGCCCGAGGCAGGAGAAAATGCTCCAAAACGGGTTATCGAGGTGCTCAATGCATTGAATGATTTGTTGAAAGAACAGCAGGGTCGAGGCCACAAATATTTTATTGGGAAACAATTGACGGCATTAGATATCTACTGGGCAGGCTTCTCGCACCTTATCGAACCGTTACCGCCCGACGAATGTCCGATGTTGGAAGACTTTCGGCCTATGTACCAGAATCATGACCCAGGCGTGCAAGCGGCCGCTTCGGAACGGCTAATGGACCATCGATATTTCATCTATAAGGAACATCTGGGATTGCCTATGGAGATCTAATCTCGACGCATTTGAAAGGTCGGCGGTTTGCCTGAGGCAGAGTAGCAGTAGCAGTAACAGTTCTTAGTGCAGGGGCAGGTTTGTCCGGCTCTTGCTCTTGGTCATAGAGGCGTCGGTCTTTCGACTATTACTTACGACGTGGTCACCGGCGAGATAGCCATCACCGTAAGATTTGAGATCGGATCGGAACCGAATGATAAGCGACTGTTACCTCTGATGATAAAGAGGATGGCCAGCTACAGTCGTCCGGGTGCGACAAAAGTGATCGCCTTCTAGATTCGCAAAATATAAATCTTTCATATCTGCGCCGCCGAAGGCACAATTGGTCGGGAAAACGAGCTTGCTTCCTTGTGGATCATCTATATAGAGTTCCCATTCCCCGGCCGTGTCTATTTTTATAATCTTGTGGGCCGGGGCCATGTTGATTCCTTCGTGGGCTATCCCTTCAAGCTGGTGGGATCCTCCTAACTTGGCCGGCAAAGTCACATAGAGATTGCCCTTCACGTCGAAGGCCATACCGTCCGGTAATGCGGGGAATCCCTTCGAGTAGACTTCCGGCCGACCAAAGCTACCGTCCTTCTTCAATTGAATCCGAAGGCAATCGTCTCGCGTGCTTTCAAGTACGTAAACGGCATCCTCATCTGGCGAAATGGCAGTGCCGTTCGCGAGATAGATACCTGTCGCGACTACATCACCCTTGCCATCGGGCCTGATCCGTAGCAGGGAACCATTGGGCGCCGGATGCGCAAGCTCCTCAAGGGCCTTTTCGAGAGTGGGTGCGCTCGAAGAATTGCTGACATATAAGTTGCCTTCGGCGTCAAAGCTAGCAAAATTTGGCATTGTTAGTTTTATATTGCCTACCCGGTCTGCGATGAGAGTAATTTTTCCGTCAAGCGATACGCGCAGGACCGCCTGTTTTGCCAAGTCGCAATAAATGATGTCGCCGTTCCGGTCCATTGTTATTCCGTTCGGCATAGAACCATCCGGCAGTTCGATCGTTTGCGTGACGGTGCCGTCGGATCCGACCCGGTAGACAACACCATTACGACCTGCACCATAGGCGAGCCCGTCCTGACCTATAACTACCCCTTCAGCCTGTAGGACGCCGGTACCGAACGCCTCTACATTGTCTAGTGATATGAGTGACATGCTTTATTCCCCGTCGATGGAGGTGGGTATCGGTGGGGTGAGTTGAACCAAATCCTCGCCGATGCGAATAGTGGTCTTCGAGTAGGTGAGCTTCTGGATAATCTTCCCATCTTTAAAGTGGAGTATGTCTATCCCACGCCGTGCTTCATGTTTATCGGCGTAACCTTTCTCAAAGGACGGAGAATCCAGGGTCCACCGGTAAAGCATTTTTTGGTTGGACTCGTCTATGAAGGTTTCTTCATCGGTAAACCGGAATCCACCGTGATTCTCAAACCAAGGCTTCCAGGCCTTGTGGAGATTATCCTTCCCTCTTGCCGAACCGCCTGTCCAATTCTCAAAATAGATATCGTTGTGAAAGAGTTCCATCACACCGTCAAGATCGTGATCGTTCCAGGCCGTCCCCCATTTAGTAAATGCTGTTTCTATTTGCTGGCGTGTGAGCATTGCGGATCCTCCGTGGCTAAACACCCCACGCTGAGCATTGTTTTGCCAAATGCTGCATTTTGGCAGTAGGGGCGCAGATTGAGTTTCTTAACGCAGATACGCGTATCGCTAACTCTTGCATAAGTAAACGCCAGTAGGGCAAGAAAAAAAGGGCAGCTAAACAAGGATTACCCTCCACAAAGTAATACGGAGACTAGTGGAGAGGTCCTGTCTCTGACGACTTGACCGAGGAAAAAACTTGGTTCATTGTAAAAAAAGGGAACTGTCAATGAATTGGGTGAAGAACAAAATATGTAGAGGGATCGGTTGCGACTGGGTGTATTTGGTGGCGGTGGGGTTTGCCGTACTAGTTTCTGGTTGCGGATCATCGACGCCGCCCGTCGAACAGCTTAGGACACAACTGTCCCATGCTGACGAATATTCCATTATTCTCGAAGACATGAGAGAGGACGGCACGTTTATCCCTACGTACCATCATAAGTACAAGGTTTCGCAGGGGGAAAACGCGTGGACTACCGAATGGCTGCAGGTTTCAGATTCGTTCTACCGCAGGAATGAAAATTTTTTAGGAATGACTCTAGCCTCAAGAACGTCCGACGGTGACAATACGACACCGCACCCGCCCGGTTATGGGTATGTAGGCAATTCTCGTTATGGCCAGTGGCAAACAAACTCCAGTGGTATGTCTTTTTGGGCTTTTTATGGCCAGTATGCACTGATGCGGGATATGTTTGGTCTTGGAAGAGGGTCAATCTATCGGAATGACTATAATGCGTACCAGCGTTCCCGGACACAAGGACGCCCTTACTACGGACGAACGGGGAATGAATATGGAACGCGCGGGACTGTGACGCAACGGCAAAGACCGTCGTTTTTTCAGCGTCGTAGGGCACGCGATGCCACAAGACAACAGCGGTTTCGACAAAAATTTGATCGACGGGTTGGCCGCAGTAGCGTGCCTGTCCGGTCACGTGGTTTTGGGTTCGGCAAGTGATATTTAAGGATTGACCATGTCGCTTGATGCGGTACTACTTGCAGCGATTTATCTGGTGTGTGCCTATGCCCTATTTTGGCTAGGTACGAAGTGCTTTAACTTATTGCACCGAGACTTTCATGTACTTGAAGAGTTGATAGACAAGAAGAATACGGCCCTCGCGCTTACGTTGGTCGGTTACTATCTGGGATTAGTTTTTGCTATCGGCGGCGCTATCGTAGGGGAGTCGCAAGGTCTTGCGGACGACTTGTTGGACCTGTTTTTGTATGGGGGGATCGCGGTAATATTGTTAAATATCGCTACGATTGTGAGCGATAAACTCATTCTATTTCAATTTCGTATCACAAAAGAAATCATCGATGACCAGAATGCCGGTACCGGAATAGTCGTGGGTAGCGCCTGTGCGGCAACCGGGCTCATCTTATTTGGCGCAATTTCAGGAGAGGGAGGGACCATCTGGACAGCCCTAGGTTTCTGGGCCTTGGGACAAGTAGTTTTAGTTTTAACCGGACTCCTTTATGAAGCCATTACGCGGTATAGTATACATGCAGAGATCGAAAATAATAACGTGGCTGTTGGAGTGAGCTTTGCTGGTGCTTTAATCGGCGTCGGGAATGTCGTGCGGCACGCCGTTAGCGTAGATTTTTTTTCTTGGCAGACGAACCTGCAAGAGTTCGGCTTAGTGGTAGTGGTTGGCTTATTTATGCTCCCGATCGTTCGTTTTGCGACCGACAAGATACTATTGCCTGGCACGAGTATTACGGCAGAACTCGTGGATCGGGATCCACCCAACCTCGGTGCGGCAAGCATCGAGATGTTTTCATACATTGGCGCCTCCTTTCTTATCATTTGGTGTCTCTAGACTCTTAAAGCTTTGCCTGTTTGCGACTGGTTGTGCGGGCATAGTGGCAGAGTTTGTGTTGTGCACATTGGCCACGTATTTTTTGGGTGATGCCATTATACAATGGACACTCATGATGTCGGTTATGCTGTTTTCCATGGGGTTCGGAAGCAGAATCAGTCGCCTGTGCAAAGAGGATATGTTGGACCTTTTCACTGGAATAGAATTTGGACTGTCTATTCTTTGCGGAACTGCGGCTGTTATGGCCTACGCGTTGTCCCCGTTTTTGGGAAATGTTGGTGTCGTGATCTACCCACTGGGCGCTCTCATAGGCCTGTGCGTTGGTATGGAGATCCCGCTCATAACTCGCGTCAATGCATCCTACGAAGGGTTGCGTGTCAACGTCTCTTCGGTCTTGGAGAAGGACTATTATGGCGCGCTTGCCGGGGGACTGTTTTTCGCGTTTGTCGCTCTTCCAAAGTTGGGCCTAACGTATACACCGGTGCTGCTCGGAGCGATTAATTATACTATAGCGTCCGTGTTTCTGTATCGCTTTCGGTCATTACTCAGGAGGCCACGTTTGTTGACGTTGGCGTGGGGATGTACGGGTACATTACTGATCCTCGTTTCTCTGTTCTCCAGACCGATAGTTCTTTTTGGTGAGCAGGCTCTATACAAAGACACGGTAGTGCTGGTAAAACAGACACCGTATCAGCGATTGGTAGTGACTCGGTGGCGCGACGACTACTGGCTGTATATCAACGGGAACGAACAATTCAGTACCTACGATGAGGAACGGTACCACGAGCCCTTAGTGCACCCGGCCATGGGTCTCACGCATCACCGGCGTGAAGTATTGGTGCTTGGGGGAGGCGACGGTATGGCTGTCCGGGAAGTCCTGAAGCATGAGGAAGTGAGGCGCGTCACCGTGGTGGACATAGACCCGGAGATGACCAATTTGTCAATGACCGATCCTCTTTTTTTGCAATTAAATGATCAGGCGCTAACGAGCAAGAAGGTGTCGGTGGTGAACGCGGACGCATTCCATTATTTGCAGCGGACGTCGGATCGCTATGACGTCATTATTGTCGATTTGCCGGATCCAAACTCTCTCGAATTAGCGCGGCTATATTCTCTTAATTTTTATCGACTAGTTAAACAACATTTGAAGCGCGGCGGTGCGGTTGTCACGCAGGCCACAAGCCCCGTATTTACACGGGAAGCCTTCGTCTGCATATCCAAGACCATGACGGACGCGGGCTTTAGCGTACTGCCTTACCACAACCATGTTCCTACGCTGGGCGATTGGGGATTCGTGTTGGGAGTGGAAGAGGACCTCTTGTCTCCCTCTGGGCTCATGGCCAACCTCCTGAAGGTCTCTTACGACGGGATAGAGACGAAATTTCTCAATCAGGACGCAGTAAAGGGGATGGTACGGTTTGGCAAACAGACGTTCTTCGGTGCGGATGAGGTGTTGGTGAACGAGGAGCGCAAGCCAGTGCTCCACGAATATTATAGGCAAGGAAGGTGGGAAGTATATTAGAAAAGACGGCCGTTAATCGGCCGGCCCAGGTAACACGTTCGAAAATTCATACTCGCTGACATATAATCCCGATGATGCTTCAAATTCGTCCTCGCCCCATTGTTGAATGGTGAGAATATGCTTGGAAGTCGCATCCACATAGTCCCAATAAATTAGTTCTTCTCCCTCATCTCGATCGTCCTGGTAATAATGACCTGCGCCGGACTCTGTCAGGCTAAATTGAGTCCCTTTATAGTCAATGACAGGAGGTGGGTCTTCATGCGTGCGGACGTGGTCGCGTACATCTTGTCCGAGGCCGGAGAAGGCTATAGGTCGCGATATAGTCCATTTGTTGGATGACTCGGATTCCTGGGCTAAAAAACAAACGTCGTCGCCCGCATCTAATTTCCACTCGTAATTCCGATCTCCGTCAAAGTCGTAAGAATCGCGCTGTTTCACCTGCCACGTTTTTAGTTCGTAGTCGACGAGAAACCCTACCTTGAGTTTCGGGAGAGTAAGGTCCCTCAAAGGATCAAAGGTTTCCCTGTCGGATTTCTCCCCAAATATCTTTTTCCACAATGACATGCTGTTTAGTTCCTGTGCGGTCCCATCGTTTGAGGAGCTTATGCGCACTTATGACGCGCGGCGGCACAAGGTAAGGCAGTAGGTTTAGGCGGCCATTCCCATTTTCGCTTTCAGTTGGGCGAGGGATTCGTTCGCGGCCACATCATTCCCGGATGTCAAAGCGGCATCTATTTCGGTGTCGACGGATTTGTCGACATCGGCCATTGATCCGTAGGCTTCTGCTAAGGACTCGTCCTCCTGAACCTTCGTTCGCATTTTCTCAAGTAACGCGATGGTACTGGATGAATCGATTTTGGCTAGTTGTTGATTTATCTTCTTTGTCGATGCTGCAGTCCTGGCTCTGGCCTTCAGGGTCACAAGATCATTCTCATATTTGGTTATTGTTGATTTCAGTTGTTCGATTTTACCCTGCAGTTCGTTTGCCATGGTGTCTTGGCGTTTCCAGTCCTTTAATGCTTGGGCCGCGGTCTGGGCTGCCTCGGCTTTTTTCTTCAAGGCTTCTGTCGCCAACCGTTCCGCCTCTTCTTGTCCAAGCTCTTTCTTTTCCACTTTCTGTAATAGTAGCATAGCCTTCCGTTCATACTCGGCGGCGACCGTTTTATTGCCTTCGCCATCTTTCCTAAGGCGAATTGCTATGGCCTTCACTTCGGCCAAACTTGTCATGCTGCTCTGCAGATCCTTCTTTAGGTCACGAATGCCCTGTTCGGTCAGACGGATAGGGTCTTCCATATTATCGAGAACTGCATGTGCTTCGGACTGTCCAATCTTAAATAGTCGCTGAAAGAAACCGGCCATGATGTATACCTCCGTCCGTGTTATACGTTGAAAGATAGAAGCTCATTCGCATTTTCCGCGAGCGCGAGACTCAAAGCTTCGATTGAACCTTCTAGTTCGTTGGCGTCGAGATTTTCCAACCGTAGGGTATCCCGAAAGAGAATAGTCGTGGCAGTTTCATCCAAAACGAATGATCCGTGCACGAGGAATCTGTTCATTTGTAACAAACGCTTAAATAGCGCCGCCGGGCTTTTAGGTACGGGCATGATGTTTTGTTCGAGCACCAGTATCGGGTCTTCGCAGTCGATTATGAGGTTTTTAATCCCACTTTCTTCATCATTGACTACAAAGAGTTCTTGTTCGGTGTCTTCGCTGGAAATGTTGTAGTTCAGGGTCAAAAGCATGCTTTTGACCGTTACGAAACAGTCTGAGGGCATCTGATATAACCTCCATGGTTACTTCGCGATTGGTCGTTCCCGACCAATCACGATTAGTTGGTCGTCTGCATTGATTATATAGTCGTTTCGCGGATTGGCAAGAAACTTTTGTTCTTCGAAGCTTTCAATTGCCACGAGGATGAGGTTCAGGTCGCGTTTTAACAAGGTTAGAGCGTCAATAAACGATATTCCTTGGCAATCCCCGGGGACAGCGATTTTGTACATCGCATTTCCATAGCGCGTACTTACCAGCTCGCTAATTAAATGCGTGATGCCATGGTCAAAGGCTGCCTGAACTAAAAGGTTTGTGCTCATGGCCCCGGTCACTACGATTTCGTCAGCTTTCGCCATTTTGCAATGGGCAATATTATTCCGATCAACGAGTTCGACGCATGTGTAGAGATCAGGAAACGTTGTCTTGATTGTGAGTGTGTCTAAAATAGTTTTTGCGTCGCGTGTGTGCACTTCTACCCGTTCGTCTGCTAGGACGATAGCCGCTCGTGCCATGCCGGCATTGGCCTTCCGGAGGGTGTCGGGATCAACGACCCCGCTCACAAAGTGCACTTCTTCGTTTTCCAATGGGTTCTCGTGAGGGTCAGCGAGCAGAACAATCGGGCTGAGTCGCGCTTTTTCGTCCGCCCGAATTTCCTCTATTATTTCTTTAGCTTTAAAATTCCAGCCGCAAATGAGGAAATGGTCCTTGTGCGTGATAGCTTTCATTCCTTTTCCTTCCCGGCGGCGATCTTCCACGAATGTGCTCGCCAAAGTTGCCGTCAAAAGACCGAGAAAACCGATTCCAAATAACATTAGAAAAACACCAACGGTACGCCCGCCAACAGAGGCGGGGTAGATGTCGCCGTATCCGACCGTGGTGACGGTCACGAGTGTCCACCAAACAGCATCGGCGAAAGAGAGCTGCGGTTCGAAGTGAGAGATCCCGATGACGCCGGCGACCAGAATAATTGCGAGCGCACCTAATATCTTGTCGAAACGGTCGCGGTGAAGGAGGTGGGCAAAACGCCGGAATAGTGCGAAAATGGTAGTCATAGCGGGTATACGGTGATCAGTAGCGAGTACGATCAGTACCGCCGCAGTATTGAGTCTCCAGTGCGTGTAACTGTCGAGAGCGGACTGCTTCGCAGCGATCGGACGATTCCGAGAAAGTACAGCAGATCATCATAGTTACCTCTATCGAGACCCTTAATTCTCCGTGAACTTCACGACGAAACTCACGTCTTGGGGCCAGAAGAGCTCTTTTCTTACGGTACGGGTCCTTTGCGCAAAAAGAAATGCCGTCTAGTGAGATCACCATAAGCAATTCGGATTGGTTACAACAGAGCCTCTTGGATAGCTTTGTGTGCAGGACCGATCGGGAAAAAATGGATTTCGTCATTTCTCTATCGAGGCTGAACGCTATAGCGCACAAATCGGGGGAGCCGTTTGCTTCGGTTGTATTCGACATCGGCACTAACCGGTTGATCGCTGTGGGCGTCAGTCAAGTCGTTCCTGGTTGCAATTCCGCCAAGCACGGCGAAATTATGGCTGTTATGCTTGGTCAGGACGCTTTCAAAATTATAGATTTCCGAACGCCCGAGTTGAATACGAGGTGTTTTCTTCCTGCGACCCCTGCGCGGTGTGTATTGGGGCTATTCATGGGAGTGGGGTCCGACGTTTGGTACGTGGTCTGGTGAGAGAGGATGCCCATGCCAACGGCATGAGTGAAGGGCCGGTGTTTTTGGAATCATAGCAGTACTTGCGCGGTCGCCGTATGGAAGTGATACGTGTAGCACGGCGCTTGGAAGCCAGCGCCGTGCTACACGAGTACGCAGACACAGGACGTTGTATCTATTCCGAGGAGTGATCTCGTTTAAACCGATAAACCGAATCGACGGGTCCCCTCGAATCAATCTGCCCAGCACTGCAGAATATCCCTGTGCGCATTTTGACACGCGATGGTGTCGGTCACTCCGGAAGCGAGATGTGCACAGGTGTTCGTGATAGCGGCCATTTGCGCTTCTCGTTCCGTTTCTCCGTCAACGGTACGACAGACACGACGCCCGTGAAAGGTGATACATGCCTCGCAGCGTACACCGCCGATTTGAAATGTGGAGTAGATGACCGTCACTATCAGGATCGTTATCAGGACTAGCCCGATCGAAGTGCTCTGTTTCATAAAGCCAACTCGTATGCTTTCAATGACGCGGCTGCTACAATTTCTAGGATTCACGAAAAAGGAGTCGGCCACGCTATATTCATATAGCGCTACGAGAAAAATATGAACGGGGTATGGTTTGTATTGATTGTGGGATCCATTCTTGCCGCCGCATACAATGGTCAGATGGAAGCCCTGACGCGGGCGTCTATAGAATCCGCCAAGTCTGCGGTTACCCTGGCATTAGGTTTAGTGGGGGTAATGGCGTTCTGGCTCGGGATGATGCGTATTCTTCAGGCCGCGGGCTTTTTGCAGATTCTTTCTCGAGCGCTCAGGCCCCTGATGGTCTGGCTTTTCCCCGAAGTGCCGGCCAATCATCCGGCTATGAGTGCCATGATTATGAATATGGCCTCAAATATGATGGGTCTCGGCAATGCCGCAACTCCGTTTGGGATTAAGGCGATGCAGGAGCTAGATCGAATCAACAGCAACAAGGGCACGGCCACCAATGCGATGGTATTGTTCTTGGCGATCAACACTTCCAACGTTGCCCTGGCCCCGTTGGGGGTGATCGCGCTGAGAAGTGCACTCGGGTCCGAAAATGCCGCGGGAATATGGTTACCGACTCTTATAGCGACCACCTTCTCGACATTGGTAGCAGTCATAGTGGCGAAGGGACTTGCAGGTCTTCCAATGTTTCAAATCGAAGAGAGTATGCACCAGCGAGATCTGAACTCGACCGATGAGGATGCTGCAGGATTAGAATCCAAGGATAAAAAGGCGGCCAGGTCGACATTTGGCTGTGGGATAGCAGTCGTGTCCGCAGCCCTACTAGGCGCAGCATTTCTCCTTTTTTTGACGCGGGGCATGGCGGAGGGGCAAGCAGTTGGAACCCTTCTGAGAGAAGCTGCATCGGGCTGGCTCTTGCCTACTCTGATGCTGCTGATGCTTGGATTCGGATTCGGAAGAAATGTAAAGGTCTACGATGAAATGATCGAAGGGGCCAAGGAAGGTTTTCAGGTGGCTCTCAGAATCATTCCTTTTTTGGTGGCAATTATTGTCGCAGCGGGGATGTTTAGAGCGTCAGGATTGTTAGAACTAGTAATCTGGGTGGCTAATCCGTTCTTGTCGGCTATTGGTATGCCGGCAGAAGTGCTCCCCATGGCTATTTTACGTCCATTGTCAGGGTCAGGTGCCTACGGTGTGATGGCGGAAATCATGCAGGCGAACGGTCCAGACACTGTCGTCGGCTATATCGTCTCGACCATGCAAGGGAGTACCGAAACGACGTTTTATGTAATGGCGGTGTACTTTGGTGCTGTGGGAATTGTACGGGTCCGTCATGCGGTTCTGTCCGGTCTTATTGCGGATTTGGCCGGGGTCCTTGGGGCGGTGTATGCCGTGCGCTGGCTTTTGACGCCCTTGGGCTAGTAGTCACGGCACGGGAAAAACAGCTCACCGCAGATAGCACACACGATAGCGCGAGAGTGGTGGGTCCGCTCAGTCCACAACCACCCCTGGTTATGGATAAGGGGGTAGGAGGGGTATTCGAGGTAGAGACTATCGCTCATTCAGGACGGGTATGTTAGGCACGAATGCAAACTATCCCAACAGGAGTAGGAGAGAACATGCCACATATTCACCGCGACGGAGTCAATGTTTACTACGAAAGTTATGGTGAGGGAATACCGCTTGTCTTTTTACATCCCTTTTCCACGAATGGATATATTTGGTATTTTCAAACTTTCAAATTTGCGCAAGACTTCCAATGCATTGTCGTAGATCATAGAGGCCACGGCCGCTCCGACAAGCCCGAGTCGGGCTACTCGATCGAAGAGATGGCTGCTGATGTTGCCGCAGTTCTCGATGCGACGGACAACGACGCAGCAATCCTGGTGGGAAATTCCATCGGCGGAATGATTGCGATGCAGTTTAATCTCGACTTTCCTGACAGGGTACTAGGGACCACTATTCTCAGTAGCGGGACGAACATGTCGGCGGGTATGCCACCCGAAGCCATGCAGGCTTTTCAGCAAGACCTCGCTGGTGCATTCGGCGGGCTTATGGAAGGCGCTGTCTCTGCGAAGACCAAACGCGAAAAACCGGAAATTCTGGAACTTATGAAGGGTAGTTTCTCGGTTGATGACAACTTTCCTGACCGTGTGTTCTTTGCCAATGCGACGGATCCAAGTGGCGTCTTTAATTGGAACATTTCCGGTCGCCTGAAGGATATAAAGAAACCCACACTAATATTGGCTGGGGAAGAGGACCAGGCCACTCCTGTGGAAATGAATAAGTTCCTGGCGGATCACATTCCGGGTGCCAAGTTAAAAGTGGTTAAGGATGTCGGGCATTTTTATCAGTTGGAACGCCCAGCAGATTTCAACGCAGATTTGGATGGGTTTGTTCAACAGTTTCTCAGCTGACCCAGAAGGAGGGGAGGCCGAGAAAGATGGCGGCCGTCCCTCTTTTCTGTCTCGGATTCTCGCGACTAGACTGCCAGCGGCTCTGACTTCTCGACCGTATACTTCTTTGCGTCGAGCGCCCCAGCCAGAAGTTTGGGTGCCTCTTTCAGGAAATTTTGGAGATGCGGCATCTTAAAATGCGCAGCGAGTGCTTCTTCGGATTCCCACTCTTCGAAAAGGAAAAACGTATTCGCCGGCGAGGCTGCCGTATGAAACTGATAACTAATGCACCCCGGCTCCTTCAGTGTCTCCTCCACCATGTGAGCAGCTAAGACTTTAGCTTCTTCCCAGGTATCGGGTCTTACAGGGATTGTTCCGGCAA
>CAZSWX010000003.1:0-22599 GCA_964610865.1 uncultured Enterobacteriaceae bacterium | reverse complement strand
GGATCCGCAGAGATCGTCCTTCTCTCAACAGAAGAGAACGTAATGGTTGGAAAATAGCCTCGATTCTGTTCCGTAGGAGCCTGGAGAGATGGCATTCGTAACATCCAAGAACCGTCGTCCGAAACCATTTGTTGTCGCTTGGGACGATTTTCCGAACGGCTTCAAATGTCCTGGAGTGGACAGGTTATTCGCGCCGAAGGGAGGCTCGTTAAGATTTGAACCGAGAACCGGGGCAGGACTGTTGCCCGCCTTCTTTATTCATTTGGTAACTAGGGAAAGACGGTGTTTGGTCTCGGAGGAAAAAGAACAGAGCACTTAAATGTCCTCCTAAGGACGGCTCTCGCGATCGCTGTTACCCATCTTCCGTCAAAGACGACGTGCTTTAGAGATGGTCACAATAGTCGCGCCCCAGCCTCCGGCACCGAGAGGTGCATCACCAAAATCTGTTACGAATGATAATTGGGCAAGTCGTTCCCTGACGCGTGCGCGCTGAACCCCTTTTCCTTTTCCATGGATGAGCCGTACCTCCGTCAAACCGGCTTTCAAACACTCAGCGAGATAGTCTTCCACGACGTCTGGAATCTCGCTCGGTTGGAATGGGTGGAGGTCTATTTGCCGTTCTATTGGTAGACGCACTATCTCCCGTTCGTGGCTTTGTGGTGTCAGACATGGTGTTTCTCGGTCTAGAGTATCCTTTCGCGTAGAGAAGAGCCGGCACCGAAGGCGCTTAAATAGGCTAGCCGTCTTGCCCATTATCCCGCATCGCCATTTCTATGGCCCAACGCACCTCTTCTTCTTTGAAAAAGAGGCTTCCTCTCTTTTTTTGAGGCATTTGATCGGCCACGGTAGGGTAGAATTTCTGGGACTCACGGAAAAATGCCTTCAGCGGAGTACGAGATGGTACAGGTAGATCATAGAATATGATGGTGAGGATATACTGGTGCTCAAGGATGTGGTTCGTAAGCGTCTCCGTCATTTCGTCTACTTCCTGTTGCTTGTGTTCTTTGTGTGGCGGGATGGAATCCTTGGCCCGACCGAGATAGTTCCAGTATTGGTCAATAGCGGTTTTTGCTGCGTCGGAATTTTCAGACATCAACATGGCTTCTAGCTCGGCCAGTTTTTCCCGAGCGAATTGGAGTGAAAGCTTTAGTCGCTCGTTCGGCGTGTCCGCGGCCCAGAGACTGGCCGCCTCTTGGATAAGGTCGGCGGCGTACCACGTCTGGTCTGGCGTCCGGCCCGGTTCGGGCAGCCATTCTATATTCCCGAAGGAGGTCATGAATCCGTGACCGCCCATCGCGGTCGCTGTTACCAAGAACAAGAGTGCAGCCATTAGGAGACTCCTCCACCGTGCGCAACACATCGTCATGGCGTAGCCTCTCCATCTGGGGAAGAAAAGCCCTGCAGGATGGAAGTTATATGCGTGTCGACACCCTCCGCAAATTCTTCTACTGAGATCCAGAAGTTGACGGGAAGATAAATACCGTTGGGGGAAAATTCGAGAAAAATTTTATACAAACCGGAGGTTGGAAAGACGTGGCGTATGGGAACTTCTGGTCCAAAATACTCTTGGTTTCTTGACTCGCTCATCAGCGCACTCATGCGTCGTGACACTTGATCGACGTTCATACGGTGACCCTGCATTTGCCTCATAAGTTCGGCCATAGCGGTTGTGAATGTATGTTGATGTCCAAAGCTGGTTCCGTCGGCTTTCCAACTTGCCATGTGGACTTCGCTACCGAGGTAGAGCGATAAATTGCCGACTGGAGCTCCGTTTTCGTCGCTTAGATGGCAGACAATTTCTACTGGGTGTCCAGCGATTGGAGGCGATGGAGATGTCCTTAGCGCGACGCGGTATCCCCCAACGGATTTTTGCATGGTTAAATCTCTCGGTCTGATCGTAGACGAGGACTGCCCGGCTGTGGTCATGACAAAGTGCTTCACCCAACTTCTCCCTCGGTGGGTGAATTCGTTGACGATGAAATACCTTCCAGCTTTAGGGAATTCGTAAGGGAATTCAAATTCGGCCCTTTCCAGGGTTTGCTCGTCCAGGTGTTTGTAATCTTCGTGGTGGGTGTGCGAGAAAGTGGAAAGGTCTTCGTGGACGATGAAGGTGTGGAGCGCGCGCTCGTGTAATATTTGTAAATCGTTTACTGGTTCTCCGGTCTTCGAATGACTGATTCGAAATTTTAGAACTGCCCTTTGAGCGGGGACCGGTGCGGGTGGCTCGAGTTTAAGCGTTACCGTATACGGACCACTCGGAAGGCCCACCATAGGTGAGGTTGGGGGTGTGGTATCACAATGGCTTAACCCGGTGAAAATGGCCAACACTAAAACACGAGCAGCGTTCTTGGTTAGGACCCACAGAAATTCTGTTGGGTAGTTGTGCGATACGTTGCGACTCATAAACGCAGTCGTATAAAAAAAGTTAGCATTTGTCGATGCTTACATGTGTTGTTGGGTCATTGATTTTCTTCGAGTCTTGCTTTATACGGTATAAAAACCGAGAAGGCACGAACGCACAGGCTTAAGGCGTGGGTTGAGGGCGTGTTAGAGGTGGAAGGCGTGAAAAATATGTCGGTAGATCCTCGAATGATCCGTCTATACAGCTACTACAGGGACGCCGAGCTGCGCGGTGCCACGCTTCTTTTGAAGCTGACTATGAGGGTAGAAGACACGGAATCTCAAATCAAACTTTCGCGTCATCTGGCTGATGAGACGCGGCACGCGTGGCTCTGGACAAAACGGATAACAGACCTTGGGCATGAACCCATACAGGTGGACGATGGTTATCAGACTCGAATCGGTAAGGCCGTGGGAATCCCCCGATCGTTGATCGATTTGTTTGCCCTTACTGTGGTAGTAGAAGAGAGAGCGCAGCAGCGTTATATTGAACATGCGCGACGCCCGGATGTAGATCCGGAGACGTTAGAGCTGCTACATGAGGTTTCGAAAGACGAGAAATGGCATATCGGATGGATCAAGGATGAACTCGTCCAAATGGCACGGGCCAATGGAGGAGAAGCAAAAATGGAGAACACTTTGCAGCGTTACCGGGACATCGACGCGCAAGTGGTTTCTGAACTCGTAGCGAAGGAACGGGCCGCCTTTGGCTTTTCTTTCTCCGACAGTCCGCATGCGTAAAATGCAGCAGGCGCCTGTTTTGTCCGTCGTGAGTTAGCGTAATAAAATATGAGCGATGGCGAACCTGACGGCCCGAGGATTCACCGACCGCCTCGCAAGAGGAAAAAAATAATCCGGCCCGCAAGACAACGCAAAGGTCTCCTCGCTCGCGGAGAGTATGTTCTCTTCCTATCCGTTTACACCTTCTTCCGCTTACTTCCGTTCCGCTTGGCATTTCGACTTGGTGAGGCTGTCGGAATACTGGCCTATTGGGTTGACCGGCGTCGTCGCGACATAGGAATGATCAATTTGACGGTCGCGTTCCCCGCGCGAGGGGACGCCGAGCGAAGGCGGATACTCAAAGAGAGTTTCCGAAATCTCGGGAGATTACTGGCAGAGTTTTGCCACCTTCGCTACGTGACTTCGGCAAACATTCGTGATCGTGTCGAGGTGGAAGACGAAGACAACTGGAGGCGGTTGGAAGAGAGAATTCGCGGGACGGGTGCGCTAATTTTGACCGGACATTTCGGCAATTGGGAGCTGTTTGCTCGAGCCGCAGCGTGTTACGGAATGCCCATGCATATTGTTCACCGACAGTTACGAAACGTATTTGTCGAGGCTGCGTTAACGAAGGAGCGGGAACGTGGCGGTGCGACCGTTATTAAGAAAACAACCGCAGGCCTAGAAGTCTTTCGTGCTATCAAGCAGAAAAACATCGTCGTCGCTGCGGTAGACCAGAATGCATCAGGGAGAATGGGAGTATTTGTCCCGTTCTTTTCGGTCCCGGCCTCGACGTCGTCAGGTCTTGCAGGTCTGGCCTTAACGACGAAAGTGCCGGTCGTGCCGGCTTTTTTAGTACGTATTAACGGTTCTTGGAAACATAAGATCGTCATTCTACCGTTGATAGAGCCAATTCGCAGTGGTAACCAAGAGGAAGACCTTATAGCTACGACAGAGAAGTTCACCGCCATTTTTCAGGCGATGGTCGAAAAATATCCAGAGCATTGGTTGTGGATTCACAAACGCTGGAAGCGTCGGCCTGACGGAGCGCCGGCTCTGTACACGTAGATAGAAATCAAGGAGGTGCGACGGGTGCGAAATTCAGCAGAAAATCAACGTGGCGTCAGTGCTCTCGATATTCTTATCACTGTGCTGGTGGCAGCTATCCTGTTGTTTGCCGCAGCGAGCCAGTTCGGCGCGTACGATGCATTGTCCGTGTCGCCGACGGGATCGGAGAATATCGTTGCGCAGGACTGACGTTGTTCTCCAGGGGTCTGTTGGTAGGAATATTGTTGTTGTGCCGACTCCTTCAAAGGAATGTCGCGGGCACTTTTCAAGAATGCATTTCGATAGGCCTCAGCTCCACTTTGGAATATTTCAATAATTCCTGGACGGTGTGGATTTTGTACGGTTTCTCATAGTAGATAGTTTTTATTCCCGTGTTAATAAGCACTTTTAGGCAATGGATGCAGGGCGTGTGGGTGACGTAGATATTTGCCCCCCGAATGTTCGTTCCATTTTTAGCAGCCTGCGCAATCGCGTTAATCTCCGCGTGAATGGTTCGGTAACAGTTGTCTTCGGGTTCTCCTGTCGGGGTAGTTGATTTGTAAATCAGGCAGCCTACCTCAGTACAGTGTGGCATGCCTGCGGGCGCGCCGTTATATCCAGTCGTGAGTATATTACGTTCGCGGACGATGACAGCACCGACCTTCGCGCGCGTACAGGTCGAACGTCCCGCCACTTGGCGGGTAATGGTCATGAAATAGGCGTCCCATGATTGACGGGTGCTTGTGTCTTCCATCGTATGAAATTGGCGTTCGGTTTTTTTAAAAACTCTTCGCTGAATCTGGTCCCGTATTTCTGTGACAAGCAGGTTCCAGGGTTTCGGACCCGGTATGTACCGCCAACGGAAGACCGCTAGAGACGAGGGAACCACATCGACGACCTGATCACAAGAGGGTATTTTCTCAAAGCCAGTATGTGCGTTGTTTCCAACATTCGAAGGCAAGTCTCGGGCCCCGAGATGCCATTTCTAGTAAGGGAGGAATGAATTATCTGGGTTGCGTCGTGCTGTCGTACCCGAACTTATAGGTTAGGATCCCTTTAGCAATGTGTTTTGCATCTGAGGAACGGACATCAATATCAACGAACACTAGGCTCCGACCTCTGCGCATGACTGTCCCTTCTGCTATAAGGTCGGTCGAATTGGCGGCTGAAAGGTAGCTCACTGAAAGGGTCGCGGTGGCGCCTCGGGTGACTTGCGTGCTAGCCTCACTCCATGCCGCCAACACGCCGGTGGTGTCGATTAGCGTGGCGATCGCGCCGCCGTGGATAATACCACCTGCCGTGCATATTGTCGGTTTGTATCGGAGAATTACCCGACAGAAATCTGGCCGGGTTTCCAGGACCTTTATTCCTAGCTCCAAGCTGAATGCGTCCAATTTGTCTGATAAGGTGTTCACGGGGGCCCCTCATTACATGCTGAAGTGGGCCGTGCTGAGGCCACTGTAGATAGGTCTTCTGGAGTTTGAGACCTTGCGGATGCGCGGCCTTTCTGGGTCTGGGTGCTTGTCGGGAGTCCACTGAAACCTGACGGGTTGATTCAGGAGGTCGTGTGGCTGTTCCTCTGACGGGGTGTGCTCCGGCGAAGTCTTGACCGAGGATTCATATGGAAAAAAGGTGAAGGCGGTGACAATATAGAGAGCACACCATAGCGCAATAAATGGCGTACGGTCTTTAAAAACGAGCGTCCCCACGGTTATGTCTTTTGAATTTTGCCGTTTGCGAAGGAAGAAAATAATTGGGATTGCGATAACCGCCGCGATTATTGCAGGATACATCATGAAGGAAGCTGGCGTGTACGTTTCTCCCGCGTCCATGTATGGCTTGAGTCTTATTCCGGAGACGATTGCTGCTGATAATATGGAAAGGGCGGTTACGAGCATTCCGAATAATTCATTTTTCATATTCGGTCAAACAAACAACTCGGAAGCAAAGAAGTCAATACTAGCTTATCGATGCCTTATGTCTCTTTATGCCGATGCTCATTTGAGATTGATCTATGAATAGGTCCCCGAACCGTCAGGAACAAAGAATGAAGACCGTATCAAAGGTAGATTTTGTGGGTGGCTATACGAAGATGAAGCATTATCCGGCCCTTACTTATCCGGAAATCGCGTTCGCCGGACGATCCAACGTGGGGAAATCCTCGTTGATCAATCGATTACTAGGTCATCGGATAGCACGTACGGGGTCGACACCCGGTCGCACACGCCAATTAAATTTTTTCGCTGTTAATGACGAACTGACTTTCGTAGACCTACCCGGTTACGGTTACGCGAAGGTATCGAAATCCGAGCGCAGGAATTGGCAGAAGATGGTAGAAGGTTATCTTGTGGGCTCTCCCAACCTCTGCGGGGTGGTTATCATAATAGATATTCGTCGCGGCGTGGAAGACGAAGAGGCGGCGCTGGCAACATTTTTGCAATATCATAAGCGACCTTTCGTTTTCGTTGCTACTAAGTGTGACAAAGTAAAGCCGAATGAGCGGACGCAACGGAAGAAATCTTTGATACACACTGTGGGAGGAACAACGCTGATTTTCTTTTCGGCGCAAAACGGAGCTGGAAAAGGCGATCTTTGGAACACCATAATTGATTTAACCTCCAATACCTCAGAGGAACTTTCCGTTTAGATAGAATAGGGAACGCCATGCCCCGGGTATCTGTTATTATACCTACTTATAACCGTGCGGGTTTCGTGAGGGAGGCTTTGGCTTCGGCATGCGCTCAAAGCTACCGCGATTGCGAGATCGTTGTTGTGGATGACGGATCGGTGGAATCGTGTAGAAATGCGACCCGACAGACAGTGGAAGCCTTTGCTGCTGAAGCTAATTTCCCGGTGCGGTATTGTTTTCAACGGAATCAGGGGGTCTCTTCGGCGAGGAATAGTGGAGTACGGATTAGCCAAGGAGAACTGATTGCCTTCTTAGATTCCGACGACATATGGCAACCGGAAAAACTCCAGGAGCAGGCGAGTTTTTTTGATTCACACCCGGAAGTGCAAATCTGCCAAACGGATGAAATCTGGCTCCGTGGTGATGCCCGGGTCAATCCGAAGAAAAAACATCGTAAACCTAAGGGGAACATTTTTTTTGCGAGCTTAGGATTATGCCTGGTCAGTCCCTCGGCAACGATGATGCGGCGAACGCTGTTCGAGCATCTTGGTGGATTTGATGAGACCCTTCCTGCCTGCGAGGATTATGATCTCTGGTTACGCGTCAGCGTGACTGAATCTGTCTTCTTGATCGAATCGCCCTTGGTCTTGAGACGTGGCGGGCATGGGGACCAGTTGTCCGGTAAGTATTGGGGAATGGACCGTTTCCGTATAACAGCCCTTTGCAAATTGTTGGACTCGGGGCAGTTATCCCCGCGCCAACGTACCGCAACGCGTGAAATGTTACGGAAAAAGGTTAGCATTTTACTTAACGGAGCAAGGAAGCGTGGCAGGCCCGGTCATGAATGGAAAAAACTCGCCGCGGTATATGCACTGGGCAAATGACGGAGGACTTATGGGCAGGACGAATAAGGACAATCAGACCCTACAGAATCGGATTGTAGAATATGTGTCCCGAAAACGTTTAAGCGAGAGGACGCGGTCTCGCCTTTTAACACTAAGCGAGAAGGATGGGTTAGCGTTCTTTTACTGCGTTGAGGATCTAGGGTGTGGGGAGAATCACACGAAGGATCTTTTAGATTGGGTAGAAGAGATAGCTATTCGGGACGAATGTCGTTTAGAAGATGTTCTCAACGGCGAGGCCGTGAGCAGGGCTCGCGCTGTTCGGGGGACTCGAAACGATCGGCTGAAGGCCGTGAAACGTGCCTTGAGAAAAGTCAGGTACCCACGCCTGACGCGCTTGGAGGAAGATGCGAAGGCGACGATCAGGGCCCTCGACTTACCTAGGTCAATGAAGGTATCCTTTCCGGACCACTTTGAAGGGAATGGAGTCACGTTGACGCTGGAGGCCGCCAATACGGCAGAGCTGGCGGAGCTCGTTGGGCAGCTGCAGAAACTGGTTGCTCAGGGATCCTTTGACCCGGTGTTTAATGTGGTCGGGGATTTCTAAACTAGAAGAAGACAGGCAGCAATGTATAAACCGACCGAAATCCTTGTGGAACGAGGCGAGGAGAATGCGCCGGTAGTCATCCGCGCTACAGGAATGTTGCCGGATGTCCCCGTACGCATCGTGGACCGAAATTGGGAACGGACCGAAACCGGGCCCAAACAGGTGACAGACTTTGGCAATGGCAAAAGGCGATTGCTTTTTATGCGCCAGCGCACGAGTTTTCTCGATCACTGTCCGGCAGGGGGCACGGGCGTGGTGTGTTGTAATTATCTGGTTGCTAGTCTGATATCGAACTGCCCCATGGATTGTAGTTATTGCTTTCTTCAAGAATACCTAGCTAACAATCCGTTGTTAAAAGTCTTCACGAACGTGGAGGATCTCCTCAACGAATTAGCGAAAGTTGTTGATCGACAACCGTGGCGACAATACAGAATCGGTACCGGAGAGCTCTCTGATAGTCTCGCCCTCGATGATCTGTTGGGTTTTTCAAAGGACTTAGTCCCCTTCTTTGCTCGTCGGAAGAATGCGCTTTTAGAGTTCAAAACGAAAAGCCAGTGTGTGGACAACTTATTAGGGCTTGATTCAGGCGGTCGCGTCGTGGTGTCGTGGACAATCACCCCCCCCGTAATCGCGGATTCCGAAGAGCATGGCACGGCATCGTTTCACCAGCGTGTGGAAGCTGCTCGTTTAGTGGAAAATGCTGGGTATAAGGTCGGCTTTCATTTTGACCCGCTTATTGAGTATCCCGGATGGGAGAAAGACTATACCGAGTGTATTCGGGAGCTGTTTAGTCGTGTTGACGCATCCAACGTGGCGTGGGTGAGTCTAGGGAGTCTCCGTCTGACTAATCGATTACGGAAAATTATGCGGCAGCGGTTTCCTACTACAAAGCTTTTATCGGGCGAACAGATACCGTGCGACGACGGGAAATGGCGTGTGTTTCAGCCGATGCGTGTTTCAATGTATCGGTTCGTGATAGAGGCGCTCCGAAATGTCGCGCCTACTGTACCGTTTTATATGTGTATGGAAACGCCGGCCGTATGGCGGAATGTCCAGGGGCGCGCACCCGCATGTGAAAAAGAGATTGCGCGTGGCTTGACTGTCCCTAATTTGCCCCATGCGACACAGTGATAGGCACCGCGCGTCCTAAGTAAACATCGGATTGACAGTACGCGGCCGGCTCTGTTAGCTGTCATGTTAAATTTTTGAGCACCGGAGAGGCAATATGCCGATTGATGGAAGAGAATTAAGAAATGCTATGGGACTTTTCGCAACCGGGGTTACCGTTATTACAACGAAAGACACGTCCGGAAAGCACTTCGGTTTGACCGCGAATGCGTTCAGCTCGTTGTCACTTGATCCCCCTATGCTTTTGATATGTGTCGACAAGGGTGTTGACTGTTACGATTGTTTCGAGGAGTCCAAGGTTTTTGGCGTTAACTTTTTGAGTTCTGCCCAAGAAGAAATTTCGACGCGGTTTGCTACTAAAGGCATCGAGAAGTTTGAAGGATTGTCGTTTAGCGTTGGGAAATTCGGAGTCGCCCTTTTGGATGGTGCTCTCGCTCATTTCGAGTGTAGCGTTGCGCATGCATATGATGGCGGAGATCACACCATCTATGTCGGGGAAATAGCTAATTTTGTTACCGTCGAAGCAGACCCGTTACTTTTCTTTCAGGGTAAATATAGATCGCTCGAGAAGGTTTAGGACGAAGCAGTGCGGTTGGTACCGGTTCATTCGAGGGCAGGCTACTCGAGGATCGTCTTCGATACTACTTTGCCCTGGTCGTCGATATCGTAAATCATGGGAACACCCGTTCCAATTTCGAGATTTACAACCTCGTTTGGATTGAGCGTATCCAAGTGCATAATAATTGAGCGCAGGCTGTTTCCGTGAGCCGCGACGAGGACATGATGTCCCGCTAGCACTTGCGGCAGGATCGTTTTTTTTAAGTAAGGAAGTGTTCTCTGCGCAGTGTTTTCTAAGCTTTCGCCACCTGGGGGCGCAATGTCATAACTTCGCCGCCAGATTTTCACTTGTTCCTCGCCGAATTTTCTTGCCGTATCTGTCTTGTTGAACCCCTGTAAGTCGCCGTAGTGGCGCTCGTTCAGTGCCTGGTCTCTTTCAATTTGCAAACCAAGTTGGTCCATTTCCTCCAGTGCCAAGTCTAGCGTCCTGCTGGCGCGCTGAAGGACTGATGTGAAAGTGAGGTCGAAGTGAAGGCCCGCTATTTTCATCTTGATGCCGGCTTGTCTTGCCTCTGCTTTTCCCTTTTCAGTCAATGGAACGTCGGTCCAACCGGTAAAGCGGTTTTCTAAATTCCACTGTGACTGGCCGTGCCGGAGCAAAGCGAGAGTTGCCATGGATTAGTTTCCCCTGCCACTATGCGCTGCGGCTTTTCGCCGCTTCGTGGTCGGAATAGCAGCGATGTCAGTGTTGAGCAAGGCTGTCTGAATTAGCGGTAGCACGGGCGATTATTATCTCTAACAAGTAAAGTACCATGGCAGCGAGAATCAGGAATGGAAGCAGAGATTTGCGGGTCGTTGGCGCCTCGTCGAGCGCGATATCCTCTCTTCTCGGGTTTATTGAGCCGATGGTCTCATGGGCGAGAGTGTTCAGCAGACGCAGGTTTGGCTGAGATCGTTGAGCCTCAGGACCGGCATGAGGGGGAAGCGTGTAACCGAAAGGTCCGACTGTGTCGCCGGTGGGAAGTGTGATGGTCACAGTGTAATCACCCCGCTCTTCAACGGGTATCGAACGTTTGAAATAGCCGGGGGCCACATTTTTCAATGTCGCGACACGCACGCTCTTTTCTGGAGTGACGACAGTCGCAGTTGCCACTCCCCTGGAATTGTCATGTGCTTGCTTTCCAAAGAAATACACTTCTACCACCAGCCCTCCGCCATCGTTCCCAACGTTGACTGTATATTCCCCGAGGGAACCCTCGGTTCTATTTGCTTCGCCCGACGATGGAGTGGTCCAACGTACGACGTGTGCCCAGAATGCGCCATATTGCGTGGTGGTGACCCATGGGGCAGACCACCGGCCATTAGCGTCTGATGTGAAAGCCACGGTCTTACCTTTGCCAAAATTCCAAGAGGCAAGAAGAGGTTGTCGGACTGTCTGATCTATTACTAATAAATCGGCGTCGGCTTCGCTCTTCAGGGTGGTTTGCACGTAGCCTTTTACTGACGGCCAGGTCTCAGAGGACAGCCCCTCTAGTAGTACGAATGGGGCATGCGAGATTGTGCGTAGGGGGCCCTCAACCATTGTAGTTTCCCTCGGCGATTCTCGCATTGTATCTAGAAAAACGTTGGGTAGGTTTGAGGGGTCGGAAGTGTGGTGAAACGCTCCGCCGCCGTAGTCTGCCAAGCGTGATAATAAGCGTAAGTTCGGTTGCTGGCCGACGGCGATCGTTGAGATCGCCACTTTTGATCCTTCCCGAAGCGACGAAGCAAGTTCAAGGTAATCGCTGCCAGTACCACCAGTTTCTCCGTCGGTAAGAACAATAATATGTTTATCGCTAGCATCTCTGCTATCTAACTGTGATGCAGCCTCCTGCAGCGCCGGTAAGAGATGGGTGCCACCGCCCGGCTTTAGCCGTTGTAGGTTCGCGACCAATCGTGAACGATTTTTGCCAACGTAGTCCAACGGAACTACTACGAACGGTGTCTTGTCGAACCCAATCACCCCGAACAAATCAGAGTCCCGAAGATTTTCCGAAACTTTAAGTGCGCCGGAGATAGCGTATGCAAGTTTTCGACGCTTTCGCATGCTTCCGGACTTGTCGATTATAAGAATCACGGCCGCACGCCTTTTTTCCTTTTGCGGGGGCAGTGATTTGACGGGAAGTACAGTTTCTACAGAGGTGCCCTTGTAACCCCCTAATCCAAAACTCTTTTCTCCTCCGATCATCACAAAGCCTCCGCCTTGCCGGACATATCCCTCTATTCCTTCGCGCAGGGAAACTGGCAGGTCTTCGTGGTTGATATTGTTCACAATTATAGAATCGTGGGTGCTCCAAACAGGCGATGGGGCGTTGCGGTCTGCTAGGGCTCGGGTTTGCACTTTTAGACCGTTATTCTTCAAAGCGTTTTCGAGATAGCGGTTGTCTTGTTGCTGAGCACTTAGTATTAGGACTTTTGCCTTGCGGCTAATTCTGACCCAAGCGGTGGCCTCGGATTTTTGGAGGACCGGCTCAATCTCTGCCGTATCCTCCGTGAAAGTTGCATGTACTGGAATCAGGCCAATTTGAGATAAGGGAATAGAGATCTTCCGCAAGGACGCCCCTTGAAGGACTGTCAGTTTTTCCTGATGTAATAGCTGCTCACTCCCGAAAACAGAAAGCTCACCAACGGCTCGACCGGGACCAGGGTTGTGTAGCGTGATAGCGACTTCAAGCGGATCGTTTTGAATCGCTTCTGCCGGTACATGAATACGGTCTATGCTTATCTGACGCGACTCTGACGTGGACGGCGGGGTTACAGGGTAAATACGAATTCCCTTTTCCCGCAGTCGCGTAACCAGTCGTGCCGCATTTCCTGTGGTTTCCCACCCATCCGTAAACAAGATCACAGACCTTGGCTTGTTATCCCGAACCAGGACCTGTAGTACGTGCTCAATGTCAGTTTTCTCCGGTTCTAGGGCGTCCGGCGGCGTCAGGAGAGATGAAGCGATCGAGTCCCAGGTTGTCTCGCGCGCTGTACCGGCAAAGACTAGGACCGATTCGTTTTTGGCAACGCGTATATTGTTGCCAACTGTACTCACAATCCATGCTTTTTGAGCCTCGGAAAGACTTTTCGAGACGTCTATGATTAAGAGTGGTTCGACCGGAGCTGGTTTGCCAATTCGGTACGGTCCCGCAACCGCAGCTATGAGCAGTGCAAGGAATGCACCGCGTAAAAAGAGGCTATGCCATAGGTTCGTGTAACCGAAATAGCGCCGTTCCAATAGTAGGATAAGGGGAACCAAAATGACGAGCGATAGTAACCATGGGTTATCGAAATGAATGGGATTGTAATCATTGCCGAAGGCTAAAAAGTCGTTCATGGGCAATTACGTTCTAAACATAGTTGACTGCTTGAGAGGTGTCGTGTCGCAGGCGCCACGCGCCTTCGAAGAACCAGGCAACTATCGAGAAAAATATTAACCAGGTCCACAGCGAGTTGTATGGTTGTTCGTTAAGAGTATGGGCGTCGATGGTGCCCTCTTGGTTCATGGTTTCTAGAAGCGTGTGTTGGGGTACAAATGGCTTGCCCCAGACTTGTTCGCCTTTATCCAAGAGATTTGCAGCCAAGCGCCGCTTTCCATGACTATCCCGCAGTGTGTAGATACCCTGGTGGTTTAGTAGGAATTCGCCCTGATCGTTCCGTAATGTTTCATAGCCCTCCGTATCAAAGGCCTCGTCCTGATCTGTCGCGGCCAGCCTGGTATGCCGAAACAAAGTGGGCATATCGGGCATCGTGGCCGCGGTTGATACGAGCACAGTACCCGTCGGATATTGTTCAGACTGCACGAAATCTTGAGTTAGCCACGCAAGTACGTTCAGCGTCAGAATCGACGTGGGTAGATTGTTGGCGCCGAGGTAGGGCAGGATGTCGAAGCCGGTAACGGCGTAACGGTTGCCATTGTAGCGACCTGATAGTACTAGTGGGCCAAGTGTGCTGCTTATCGTAGGGGTTAGATCTAGTCTGGGGAGGACCGATTGCGCGAACTTTGGTGAGAGCAAGGAAAAATCTAAATATGCAGTGATGCTATGGCCATCGACCCAATCCGTTACAGTGGGATTTTCCCCCACGGCGCCTAACTCAAAAAGTCGATTTCCGTCGGGAGGAAGCAAGAAGGCCGCCGGAAGTGGAGGCATTACATTAGGCATACTGCGGTGGAAAAGTATGCAAAGGAACCGAGAAAGGTAGTCATGATCAGCCGGATCGTAAGCCTCTGGAGCTATCGTAGTTACGCTGACGTTGGGAAGATCTCCGAGGCTCGATCCAACACGGGCGTCGCTGGAGACGAGTAGCAACCGTACCTCCTTTAGATCTGGAAGTGTGGCGTAGGCGCTGTTGTCTAGGTCCAAGCCGTCAGTGTGTATGGCTTCGCCGTTGAGAACAATGCTCGCTTTGTAGGAATTCGCAAATTCTAGGTTGCGATAAATGCACGCTTCTTGGTTTGGCTGACTGGCATTCTCGAGTGCCAATCGTTTGCCCGTCTCAGCATTCTCGACCACGATTCCTCGGATTCCATATTGCTTGGGCTCAACACCGGGCTCTTGCCATGTCTCCACAGATGCCATGACCGTGTCGGGGAAAAATGGACTACGGTACAGATCAAATCTATAGATCGATGCGTTTTTGAAATGGGCGCCTACTGTTACGAATTCGGTGGTGGAATTCAAAGGACGGAATTCTGTCGTAGATAATGTGCGATCAGTAAAGAAAACTACCTGCGAGAATCCTTTTGCGAGAAGGCGAACGAAGAATTGAGAAAGCGTAGTGTCGTCCGGGTCTGGCGCATCACTGACTTCAATAGTCCCAAGGTATTTCTCAGACTCGCTGGGGCTGAGGCCGATGGCTTTTGTTTCTAATCGGGGATCTGGATAATTCCCCAGGGTGCTAGTCGTAAAAATGTCTGCCTTACTTTTGCGAGGCAACTGGGATATTCTTAGCCGGGCCTCCCTTTTGGCGAGTTCAAAAGAGGATTCGACGGTGCCGGTCTGTCGCGCCTGCATACTAGCGGAGTTATCGATAACGATGGCGATAGATTGTGGCCTCTGCGACAAATAAACCGGCTCGCTAGAGATGAATATCAAGATAAGAAGTATTAGCAGTTGAAGCAGAAACACCGGGGGGAGGCGTAGTTGGTCGAAGAATCTGGGACGGGCCTTCAGCTGTATATTTCTGTATAAGAATAGCGCCGGGACAACCACGGTTTTACGTCGCCTCAGGAGCAAGTAAGGTAGCAAGAGTAGCGGTAAACCGAGTAGGTAATAGGCGGCTGACGGGTAAAGGAAGTGTAAGTTCATTTCTAGTATGATCGCTAATGCAATAGTCCCAACTCTGGGAGCTTCCGTAGGATGAAATAAGGAACGGTTTCAACGGTATTGAATTGAGCGTAACGTGCGCCACGGCGGTGGCAGGAACTTTCTATCTCACGATTATGTTTATGCAGGTGTCGAAGGTAGGTATCTTTTGCGTGAGCGTCGAAGCGGACGTTCGCGCGTTCCTCAGTCTCGCTGTCAGCTAACTGTACTCCTTCCGGTCTTAAGGGTGGGTCCAACTCGTCGTGACCGAGAACTTGCACGACCGCAACTTCATAGCTTGCACTCTGTAATAAGGTCAGCCCAGCTCGGAATTCTGTTAACGAAAACAAGAAGTCCGACACCCAGATAGCCTTCCCGGGTCTTCGGTAATTTTGTAGTTGGGATGCCAAGGATTGCAATATGTGGCACTGGCCACCGGGACGAGAGTTTTCCAGGTGCCGAGCGAGATCCTTCAGCTTTTGGCGACCTCTGTAAAAAGGGGTGCCCAAATAAGTAGGCTCGGTGGATTCGCGAGCGAGCAGGGATAACCGAAAAGCGTCATTGCCAGCCAGCACAATGTATCCGACCGACAATGCAATGTCGCGCCCGGACTCGTACTTGTTGTTCCCGGTGGGATATTGCATCGAGGCGCTATTATCTAGGAATAGAGAGGTGAAAAGTTCCTGTTCCTCCTGGTACTGTTTGACATACAGATGATCGGTTCGGCTGTACAAATTCCAATCGACATATCTCAAGTCGTCGCCTGGGGTGTAACGTTGATAGTCAGCAAACTCCAGTCCTGGCCCCCGTCTGAGCGATAGGTGCGACCCGGCTCGCGAACCAAGAAATTTGCGTTTTGTGCGCAACCTCAAGGTTTCAAGGCGGGCTAGGTAGTTCGAAGTAAAAAGTGAGGGTAACACCTCAACAGTTTGCCTTTCCTACAACGATGTAACGTGGGTGCGCGTAGGCTGTCCTTACCTGTTCAAGTCTTCAAGTACCTTAGCACGCGCATCTAGTCTGAGATAGGGATAAATGCAGTTCGGACCGAAAAAAAACAAAGTATTGACGTCATAGCGCGAGTTAGGGAGGCCGTTGCGTAGAGTACACCTATCGCCCTGCGCGGTGGATTCCTATATAGCGGTCATAACTATGGAACGGTTCTATCTGCTGGTTGTCGGCTGGCCGAAGACGCTCCTTTCAGTACTCCTCGGTTTAACTTGCATCGCGACTTTGTTCGCGAAGGATATACGCTTCGACAGCTCGATAGACGGCCTGCTTGGCCATGCTGAGCCCGCACGACGTTACTACGACGGGGTTCGCGACTTGTTTGGAAGCGATGAAGTTGCGATTGTTGGGGTCGTGGCCGATGACATCTATACGGAATTAACCCTCTCCTTGATCCGACGATTGACATTGGCCTTAGAGAATGTCGAAGGCGTGGAACGGGTCTTGAGCTTAGCAAACGCTCTTGACCCGGTGGCGGATGTAGTTGATCCACCACTTTTGATGCCGGAAATTCCGGTCACCGGTAGCGGGATGGCGCGTCTGCGGCATACCGTCCTGGACCGTCCCATTTACGTGAAGAACCTAGTGTCCTCGGATGGAACCGCGGCAGCGATCAATATTTTCTTTGACGACATGAGTGAAGAAGAATTTCTGGCGCGGGGAATTGATGAGAAGATTCAAAATGTCCTCGATGTGGAGAGGAGTCCGGCGGGGCCAGATCTCTACTTTGCTGGGTTGCCTCGTTTTAAGATATATGTCGCGCAGGCTATAAAAAGGGATCTGCGCCGCTTCGTTCCACTCGTACTCCTCGTCATAGTTGTCGTCTTGTTTTGCTGTTTCCGCTCTGTTGTCTGTACGTTGCTCGCGACACTCACAATTCTGGCTAGCCTCGTGTGGACACTTTGTCTTATGGTCCTGTGCGGCGGTAACATCGGCCTCGGCACCATAGCGCTTCCCCCTCTCATACTAGTTCTCGGAACGGCTTATTCGTTGCACATGATCGCAGACTATCGCGAAGAAGAGAGAGGGGAGGGTGCGAATCGACAGATGGTCCTCGAGATGCTGCGAAGAGCGGGCCCCTCCATTTTCCTCACTTCTCTGACTACCATACTAGGTTTTCTAGCCTTAACTACGAGCTCACTTACCAGCATAAGAGAGATGGGACTATATTCGTCTATAGGGATTTTCATAGCCTTCCTGCTGACTGTTACCGTCATTCCGGCCTTTTTCGTTGTGTTTGGTCTGCCTAGCAGACAAAAAGGACCGTTTGCTCCCTGGATCTCTGATCTCTTCGGATTCATTTGCCTTTTTGCTATTCGCCGGCGTGTTTGGGTTTTGAGTGGCGCATTGATAATCACCGTGCTGTCTGTTTGGCAGGCGTTCTTCATCCGAGCCGATTCCGATCTCGGAAATTTTTTTCCGCCGGACGATCCTATTATGCAAGCCGAACGAGCGATCAGTGAGAAGCTTGTCGGAACCATGGCATTCTATGTGATGGTAGACGCGGACGAACGCGACGCACTGAAACAGTTGGACACCTTGCGACGCATTAGAGACCTCCAGCACTACATCGACTCGTTATCAGGTGTTGATAAGACAGTCTCCTTCGTTGACTATTGCGAGATGTTGGATCGAGGTTCTCGGAATTCGCTTGAGGTGATTGGTGGTGGAGATGGATCGGTATCCGTGGATACTCCGGTTACGACTTTTTGGGAGAATCCAGAGCAGTTGCGGGCCGTTATGCAAATTGTTGCGGGTAGTCCTTCGAGCTTTAGGTCAGTGGCCGATCCGGATTTTTCTCGTTCGAGTATCTTGGTGAGGACCAGCCTCTCCGGCTCTCGGGAAATATCCGAACTTGTAACCAAGATAGTGGCTTATTCGAGCGACAAATTCCCACCGGAACTGCAGGTCAAACCAACCGGGAATCTGATACTTATTACTGCGACCACGGACGACATTATTGCGGGGCAGATTCGCAGCCTGTCTCTGGCCGCCGGAGTAATTTTCGTCATCATGGCAACAATGTTTTTGTCGTTGCGCGTGGGCCTCGTAGCGATGATACCGAACGTCTTCCCTATAATTGTTTTCTTCGGACTTTTAGGTACAACAGGCGCGATGCTCAATCTCGGGACTAGTATTATCGCCTCGATCGCTCTCGGTATAGCCGTGGACAACACCGTGCACATAATGACGAGGTTAAGTGCCGAGGTGAAGTTAGCCGTGGACGACGAGACTGCCTTAGTCCGTACCGTTAGTAACGTGGCGATACCTAGCCTGTTTGCCTCGATTATTCTATGCCTAGGGTTTCTTGTGCTGTCTCTCTCAAGTTTTGTACCCGTACAGAACTTCGGAATCTTATCGGCGATCACTATCACTGTGGCATTTGGAGCGGACGTCGTGTTGTTGCCCTCGTTGTTGGCGACGACAAAGATAATTACGCTTTGGGAACTTTTATATCTTAAGTTGGGCAAAGACCCGCAGCAAACAATTCCTTTGTTCGACGGGCTTCGACCTGTGCAGGCCAAGATCGTGACCTTGATGGGAGAGTTTCGGAGTTTCCGCAAAGGAGAGCATTTGTTCAGACAGGGGGAGCTAGGACGTGAAATGTACGTGCTTATCGAAGGCCGCGCGGAAGCGAAAATCCACGTCGGCGTTGAGTCTAGATTGTTACGAACAATGAAGCGGGGCGACGTTATAGGAGAAATGGCCCTAATCCGGCACAATGTTCGCACAGCTGACGTTGTCGCGGTCGACAATGTTGAGTCTATCGTTGTCAATGAACGGTTTCTCTCAAGGATGCAGAAGCGGTACCCGCGGATAGGCGCGCGTATTTTTTTAAATATTGCGAAAATCCTGAGTGACCGCCTGGAAGAAATGTCCCGCCGCAACACCAGTTAACCTCTGCCGAAACAAATTGCGTTTGCTCGAAGACAGTCAGACATATTCTCACTGGGATTAACCGTATGCTCCGTTACCTCCGTGTTACCAACTTAGCCCTTATTGACGACCTCGAACTGGAATTCGCACCCGGAATGAACGTCGTTACAGGGGAAACGGGTGCCGGGAAAAGTTTGCTTATGCAAGGGCTCGGTCTAGTTTTAGGCAGCCGCGGCCGGGCCGGCTTGGTACGAAAAGATTCTGGGGAAGCGCAGGTTAAAGCCATCTTCAGCGCCGACGGTGAGTTGGGGCAAGACTTTCTAAAGGACAACGACTTGTTAGCGGGCCAGGAACTCACGATTCAGAGGTCGGTCACTGAGACCGGCCGTAACCGGGTTTACTTGAATGGCGTTCCGCGCACAGTCGGTACCCTAAGGCAAGTGAGCAAAGGACTTATACAAATATTTGGGCAACACGAGCACCATGCACTACGGGACTCTAATACGGCGCTCTATTTACTGGACGATTTTTTGGGAATGCCTGAGCAGCTGGCGAAAATGGCTGAGGCGTACGGTACTTTGGCGGTGGGCTGGGAAAATTATACGAAACTTACAACCGGGAGGGAAGACGCGGAAAAGCGGGCCGATTTTCTAAAATTTCAACTTGATGAGATCCGAAGTGCGGCCCTACAATCGGGAGAAGAAGAGGCATTACGACAGGAACGGGAGGTCCTTAGTAATGCGCAAAAAATTCTTAGTGTGGTCTGTGAGGGAGAAAACGTATTGGCCTCGGGAGAGGGTGCCGTCACTGATCTTGTGGCTCAATTGGAATCCCGAGTGAGCCAGATGGCGCAAATAGATAACAGTCTGAAAAATGCGGCCGGCATACTTCAAGACAGTTTGGCACAGCTCGAAGAGGTTGCTCTTTTGTTTCGGAAATATGCTCAAAAGGGCATGGTTAATCCGGATAGACTTGAGGAGGTCGAACAACGGGTTTCCCTTATTAAAGGGCTCAAGAAAAAGTATGGGGCTGACGTTGACGCAGTCCTTCAGCGAGCTGACGTACTTGAAAAAGAACTCCAGAAGACCATGGTGGGCGATGACACCATCGAGGCCGCGCGACAGGCAGTGGATGTCTTGGCGGAAACCGCGTGGAGGCATGCAGGTATGCTGTCTAAGCATAGGCTGAAGGCATCTGAAAAACTCGAACGAAGTATCCAAGACGAGTTGGGCTTACTCGGAATGCAAGGCGCGCGGTTTGATATTCGATTCGCACAGCACACCAAGGGAGAGGATGGTAGAGATCTGTTGTCGCCGCTCTGGAGAGCAGGTCGACAGATACACGATCGAGGATTTGATGAGATTGAGTTCTACTTATCCGCAAATGTTGGTGAGCCGCTGCTTCCCTTGGTTGAAGTGGCGTCAGGGGGCGAGCTATCCCGGTTAATGCTCGCGGTGAAGGCGCTCAATGCAGCAGCGGAGAAGACGCCAACCATGATTTTTGACGAAGTCGATACGGGAATTGGTGGTGCTGTTGCGGAAGTCGTGGCTAGACGTTTGAAAGCTCTTGCTACCGATCACCAGATTATTTGCGTCACACACCTTCCCCAAATAGCGGCATTTGCCGATTACGCGTATCTGGTGACCAAAATAACCAAAGACGGTCGAACCATGTCTTCCGCGAAACGGTTGACAAGGTCGGAAAGGGAGCGGGAGTTAGCGCGGATGGTTGGGGGCGTGAAAATCACAACTGAAGCGCGAAAGCTTGCGAAGGAAATGTTAGGTGGGGCGCGACGTAAATCGTAATGCGTGAATATCGAGGGCACCAGAAGTGTCGGTCCGCTTCAGCGAAAAGAATGATAGGTAGCCGCTTGCAACGACGCCATGGAGTGGCTTAGGCTGAAGGGGTTGTGGTTCAAAGTGCCCGTGCGACCCTAAACAAGGGATAATTATGGACGAAACATTAATCCTTTCGCTTTATCGGCAAATGATCCGTATCCGCCGCTTCGAGGAGGAAGCTGCACGATCTTACTCCCGAGGCAAAATTGGTGGGTTCCTACATCTATATAACGGACAAGAGGCCGTAGCTGTGGGTGCCATGTCGGCGGCTCTACCGACAGACTATATCGTTGCCACATATAGAGATCATGGCCATTATTTGGCACGTGTAGGTGATATGAAGGCGGCCATGGCCGAGCTATTTGGAAAGGTAGGCGGTTGTGCGCAAGGTCGCGGCGGTTCGATGCATTATTTTGATATAGAACGAAGATTTATGGGCGGGCATGCCATAGTAGGCGGGCACGTGCCAATAGCAGCTGGGATAGCTTTCGCGTCAAAGTACCGTGCGGAATCTGACGTAACGTTGTGTTTTTTCGGAGAGGGGACAGCCAATATGGGCGCGTTCCATGAGGGACTATCGTTGGCCTCTTTATGGAAGTTGCCAGTAGTCTTCATCTGTGAGAACAATCTCTATTCTATGGGAACTCCGCTATATAGAACTCTGTCGGTTGAAGACGTTGCTGTCAGAGCGGCAGGTTACCCGATGGCCCAGGAGATAGTAAATGGGGACGATGTTCTTGAGGTAAGGACGGCTGTTCAGCATGCTCTCAATCGAGCCCGAACCGAGAGTTTACCTATCCTGATTGAAGCTAAGACCTACCGATTTCGCGGCCATTCGATGTCCGACCCCGCGAAATATCGAAGTAAGGAAGAAGTAAAGCAATGGATGGAACGTGACCCTATCCGGCTGCTTGGCGAAAGAATCCAGGCCCTAGGGATAGCTACGCAACAGCAACTGGAGGGTATAGATGATGAGGCTAAGCAGGAAGTTCAAGCGGCCGTGGCATTTGCGGACGAGTCGCCCGAGCCCGACCCGGCAACCCTGTTGGAGAATATTTATTGCGATTCAGACCCCCAAGTAAGTATGAACGACTCGGCTGCAAACGAAAGCAACCAAGGGAAAGTGAACAGGTAGTTCACGCGCGGATGGGATTACATGAGAGAGTTGACTTACAGACAGGCTCTGCGAGAGGCGATGATAGAAGAAATGGAGCGCGATGAGCGCGTCTTTCTCATGGGAGAGGAAGTGGGGCACTACAATGGCGCCTACAAGGTTTCTGAAGGCCTACTAGAACGCTTTGGGGAACGCAGAGTGGTTGATACTCCGATAGCCGAGGCCGGGTTTACGGGCGTGGGGATAGGGGCTGCTATGGTCGGTCTCCGGCCGATAATTGAATTTATGACATGGAATTTCTCCCTCTGCGCTTATGACCAATTAGTAAACAATGCGGCGAAGCTGCGGTATATGTCGGGAGGACAGATCAGGCTTCCGATAGTCTTCCGTGGGCCTGGTGGCGCTGCTCATCAACTGGCCGCCCAACATTCGCAGGCTGTGGAAAGCCTGTATGCCTATGTCCCAGGGTTAAAAGTGGTAGCGCCGTCCACACCGGCTGACGCG
>CAZSWX010000002.1:12452-23593 GCA_964610865.1 uncultured Enterobacteriaceae bacterium | reverse complement strand
TATCGGTCGCGAAATACCAGCCCGCCGAGCTCTTTCCACAAAACGAAAGTAATCCTTTGCATCGAAAAAGAGCTGTGTGGTTACAAAGTCAGCTCCAGTGTCCACCTTATTTCGGAGATAACCTAGATCCTCTTCCGCACTTTTACTTTCCGGGTGCGTTTGGGGATACCCGGCTACCCCTATACAAAAATCTCCGACTTCTTGTGCAAGATTCACCAGTTCGGCGGCATGAGAAAGACCACCTTTCACGGGACGAAAGGCCTCTTGGCCTTGGGGCGCATCTCCACGGAGACACATCAGGTTATCGATCCGACTTTGTTTCAACTCTTTCAGCACCGACCTTAATTCCTGTTTATTGTGGCCGACACAGGTGAGGTGCGCCATAGCTGTCAGCCCAAGTTCTCTCTCGAATCTGCACACGAGGTCGACTGTATCATGGCGGGTTGAGCCACCGGCTCCATATGTCACGGAGCAGAAGTGTGCGCCAAGGGCCTGAAGCTCTCTCGCACGCCTAAAAAGCTGCGCGACGTCGTCAGCATTCTTCGGAGGAAAAAATTCAAAAGAGAAAGTCGGTTTTTTATTCTCGAACAACTTGTCTATCTTCATAGTCCACAGCCCCCCCATTACCACCCGCCCCGCCACTACGCGGCATAGGACTAGCCTACCAATCCAAAGGATGACAGTCAAAGTAGTCTCGGCCAACTGAATGATCGCCGGTTTACAATGCGGTCCATCGCGGTGTACCATCGGACGCTTTAAAGGTGACTAAGGAGGATTTTATGCACACCCTCAAAGACCAAGCCTGCCTCGCGGGGATAGGTGAGACAGACTACACCCGTGGCTCCGGGAAAACCGACTTCGCTCTGATGCTCGAAGCCTCTGTAAATGCAATAGCGGACGCTGGTTTGAGCCCACACGACATCGATGGCATTATTCCACCTCCCCTCGCTTCAACGTCTGAACACTTTGCCGCTAATCTCGGCGTCGAAGATTTGCGCTACGCAATGACGGTGCACATGGGTGGCGCGAGCCCAGTGACCTCACTGCAAAGCGCCGCTATGGCCGTCGCGTGCGGTCTCGCAACAAATGTGCTGGTCCCGGTAGGATGGAATGGGTATTCCTCGATGCGAGTCCGAGATATGGGCAGCAAAAAGAAAGAAGGAGCCAGCAGTGCTGCCCCAGGAGCACTCGCCAACACAATCGGGGAGTACTATTTGCCGTACGGCGCCAACGTTCCGGTACAATGGTATGCCTGGCTCGCAACCCGCCACAAAGAGTTGTACGGTACGCCGGACGAGGCGATGGGCGCAATCGCTGTCAACTCTCGCAAAAATGCGCAGTTGAATGACAAGGCCTACATGCAAGGGCGCCCGCTAGACATGGAGGACTATCTCAATGCTCGGTGGGTTTCGAAGCCATTTAGATTATTTGATTGTTGCCTAGAGACAGACGGAGCAGCCGCAGTAGTCGTCACCTCCGCTGAGCGCGCAAGTGATATGCCGCACGATCCAGTGTATATTTCCGGTGTAGCGGAAGGCCACCCCTACCCGGCAGATGATATCCCTGCTCGCCCAGACCCGTTCAAAATCGGTCTGAGCTTTGCAACACCAAATGCTCTACAGATGGCAGAAGTAGAGCTGAAGGATCTCGATTTTGCAGAGATCTACGATTGCTTCACTTATGTCGTGCTTTTACAGATGGAGGCACTTGGCCTGTGTAAAAGAGGCGAAGTTGGAGATTATGCGACACCAGATCGTTTTGACCTTCAGGGCGAATTGCCGCTAAACACGCACGGAGGATTACATTCTGAAGCGCACGTGTGGGGCCTCAACCACGTCGTTGAAGCGGCGCGGCAGCTCCGGCACGAAGCCGGTGAGCGGCAGGTAGCGAACGCCCAACTCGGACTCGTTACGGGTTGGGGAGACTTTGGAGACGGAAGTTTAGCTATCTTGCGCCGATAATGCAGAATCAAGATTGGAGAGCCTTATTATGGCGAAAAACGAATATACGAGACCCGTTCCAAAAATGCGGGGCTTCGCTGCGGAGTTCTACGGGTACTGCAAGAAACACGAGTTACGATTCCAACGGTGTACCAATTGTAAAAGTTGGCGCCACATACCGAGAGACATGTGTGCGAAATGCGGTTCTTTTGGTTGGGAATGGGCGCCTTCGACGGGCAAAGGAAAACTCTTTTCGTGGACGACCGCAATGCAGCCGATGTTACCACAATTCGCTGACATGGTTCCGTACAGCCCAGTCATAGTAGAACTCGAGGAAGGGGTACGTATGTTGAGCTGGCTGACCGACGTCGAAGAGAGTGAATTAAGGATCGATTTACCCCTTCAAGTTGTATTTGATGATGTCACGCCGGAGGTAACGCTCCCCAAGTTCAGAGCCCGAGCTTAGAGGCGTTAGAGCGCTCTGTGTGCGGCGTGTAACTTCTGTTGTACGGGAGGAGAATTCTCAATGACCGATTTCGCAGGCTACAGCCTCCCGGAAGAACTTAGGTTGCTGCAACAACAGATCCGCCGATTTGTTCGCGAGGAAATTCTCCCGGCTGAACAGGCAGTCGACCCCGATGCGGCAGACCTGCCTACCGAAGTCTACGACCGTTTATCCGCAAAAACGAAGGCAGCAAAATTGTGGTGCCTCGGTGCTCCCACCCAATACGGCGGTGGAGGTATGAATACCTTTGCAATGTCCGTCGCCCTAGAAGAAATGTCCCAACATCGAATGGGGTTATACAACCCGGGGTGTGGTACGTTTGGTCGCTATCCACCGAATCCTATCTACGCGGGCAATCAAGGACAAATCGAAAAATACGCAGTCCCGACACTCCAAAATGGCACTTACACGTTTTTCGCTATTACGGAACCGAGTGGAGGATCAGACCCCGCAGGTGCAATTCGAACTCGAGCCGTACGGGACGGAGACAGTTGGGTAATCAACGGCTCAAAGATATTTATTTCCCACGCGCATGAAGCAGACTGGGGCGTCGTGTTCGTCCGGACAGACCCGACGAAGGGAAGAAAAGGTATCAGCTGTTTTATCATAGAGAAGGACACACCAGGCTTCACGGCGAGACCGTTTCGCACAATCCGCACCGTATCCTTGCCAAATGAGGTATCTTTCGAAGACTGCCGCGTTCCCGCGGCTAATATGATTGGGGAAGAAGGACAAGGACTGTACCTGTGTTTTGACCTGCTCACGAAGGCTCGTTTTCCATACTCTGCAGCCAATTTAGGTGTCTCGCTGGCTGCTCACAGAATGGCAATCGCTTACGCGAAAGAAAGAGAGACCTTCGGAGAACTCCTCAGCAAACGGCAGGCCGTCCAATGGATGCTAGCCGACGCGGAGGTAGAGTTACGTGCGACGAGATGGTTAATATGGGATGGGGCCTGGAAAGCCGATAGAGGCGAAGACGCACGCGTTGAGGCCTCCATTGCGAAATTGTTCTCGAGTGAAGTTTTAGGTCGTGTGGTCGATAACGCCGTGCAAATACACGGGGGCTACGGCGTTTCGAAAGAGTTTCCGCTCGAGCGATGGTACCGTGAAGCTCGCGTAAGGCGTATAGGAGAAGGGCCTTCGGAAGTCCACCGGATGGTTATTTCTCGTGCGTTATAGCACACCTCCTAAGAGCTTAAAGGCTTACACGAATCGATACCAGAATAGCCGAGAGGATAAGTCCCTAGGGAAACCCAACCCATGGCGCCTGCCCCGTCCGTATATTGCCCTCTTGGCTTTGCTATTCATGCCGCTAGACTCTGGAGCAGGGCAATCCCCCTGCACTTGCACACCCACCGACACGTCCCTACGACAAACTACTGTACCGCTCACACATGAAGAATTAGCAAAAACGCACTCACTCGAATCGGCTGTCATAGGCTACCAACTATTTGACGTGCTACATGGCAAGGTTCTAACGAGCTACAACGCGGACAAATTACTAATCCCAGCGTCCACCGCAAAATTGCTTACCGCGCTGTGGTCCTTGTCCGTCCTAGGGCCCGAGTTTCGATTCCAAACGCATCTCACGTCCACCGGGTATGTCGACAAAAATACCTTAAAAGGCGATCTTTACTTGGTCGGCGGGGCCGATCCCTCGCTGACGACGAACGACTTATCCGGTTTCGCTGACGCCCTTTTAGATGCGGGCATTGAAAAAGTCGAAGGACGTCTTTTTTTTGATGACACCCTAATTCCCGAGAGCCCTTACATTAACGCGGACCAACCGACAACGGCAACTTACAATCCTGGTCTAAGTGCGTTGTCAATAAATTACAATCGGGTAGTCCTTTCGTGGAAGGCAAGTCCTGGAACAAACAAATTTACCCCAGCTTTTTATTCACCTGCTGACGGCCAGTCGTTACCCGTAAACAATATAAACATAGAAGTGAAACGGAATAATTTGAACGCTGGACCGCCTTTTGTCCTAATACCAGGTAGATCGGACAAGTGGCTCATGTCCCCTACCCTACCGGAGCGCGGAACAAAGGTACTCCCCGTAAAACAATTTGTAGGGCTGGTTACAGCGTCGCTATTCCGGACTTATTGCGAGCGAAAAGGCATCTTAATGCCTCAACCCGCGTCTGGAAGAGCCCCCAAGAATACCCGCATTATACATAAGCACTATAGTCAGCCACTTTGGAATATTATGAAAGGCGGTCTGAAGTATAGCAACAATCTTACGGCCGAACTCGTCGGCCTCGTAGCGTCGCTAAATTCCGCGAATGCCCGATTGCCAATGCCGAAGTCCGCATCGCTGATGACGCAATGGATCCGCGGCCTCCACCCTCGGTTGGACTGGAACGGATTCTCAAACATTAACCACTCCGGTCTCAGCCGAAAAGCACGCTACTCCGCGAGCCATTTGGCCTGTATACTCCAGCACGCCTTCGCACTATATCCTAAAGGCTCCACAAATGGCGGCGTCCAGTCACCCGGGTTCGAGGACCTCTTACCGAGGCTAAATTGGGAGGAAGAACTTGGGCCCAACGCCACAACGGTAGCAGCGAAATCGGGCACCATGAGCTATGCCGATGGGCTCGTCGGCATTCTGCGAACGTCACGGAACAACGCTCTCGGATTCGCTATTCTTGTTACTGATTTCGAGGAACGCAAGATCTACGATTCAAAAATGCTCACGGTCACTCCGACCCACTCCAAAAAGGCACTAGATTGGACAGAGCGTGCAAAATCGTTTGAAAAAGCCCTCCTCAAACAGTGGAGCACACTCCACTAGACTTCAGAACTAAACGCCTGGGTTGACAATTCCCATAGGAGGACCAATCTTGTATTAGACACTTGGCCGAAACATACTAACGCTCGCCGAGTAAAGGCCTGGACTTCAACCCTTTATTCGCGCCACGTCCAGACAGAAAACAAGATTACATTATGGCTACACGAACTACACGAAAAAAAAAGATCTATAAAGTCGTCTTTCTAAACGAGGGGAAAGTCTATGAAATCTACGCGAAAAGCATAAGCCAAGGAGGTCTATTTGGTTTTGTAGAAGTCGAAGGGCTAATGTTTGGAGAAAAGACTACTGTCGTCATAGACCCGTCCGAGGAAAGCCTTCAACGGGAATTTGACGGGGTAGAAAGAACTTATATTCCACTTCACTCCATCGTCCGAGTGGACGAAGTAGAAAAGAAGGGCCCAAGCAAGATTCATCAATCTACGGATTCTGAAGGAAAAGTTACAAAATTACCCACACCAATCTATGCTCCAACAAAACCGGAGTAGGCAATATAATGTTTCGGATCTCAGAGTTGTAGCGGAATAATCAGCATCACTCCCAAATTAAAAAGAAGCATAAATCCAGCAAGGACTAGGCAGTACCCCATTATATCGCCGAAACGTAAACCGGCCACGGTCAAGATGGGAATGGCCCAAAACGGCTGCAACAGATTCGTCGTCATATCACCGTACGCATAACTCATCGTGATCGTAGGAATCGAAAGGCCCAGCGCCGTTCCTGCCGGTATGAGATACCCTGCTTCCACAATCCATTTCGACCCCCCAGAAGGGATGAAATAGTTCAGCATTCCAGAGTACATGTACACTATACCCGGAAAGGTCCGAGGCGAACCTGCTTCTACAAATGCCGTGGTTAACTCGGTCGCCAACGCGGTGTAAGACATTAGCCCAAAAATCCCTGCATAGAGAGGATACTGGATAACGATTCCCCAAGTATTTTGAATACCTTTTTCGCACGCCAGTAGGAAAGACTTCGGGTACCAGTGAAGCAGTAACCCTAGCGCCATAAAAATAAGATTATAGTTGTTTATCGTCCATGCCGAACCGAAGCCTCGTTGTCCAACATCGTTTATAAAATACGTCAGCATCGCTGCTGCCATAATCAATGACCACCCTGGCCACCACTCCAACCACTCGCCCACGCCCGTATAACTCTTTGGCCTCTGTGTCTCTTGTTCCCTCGCACGGAGACGTTCTGCCTGTTCAGCCGATATAGTCACAGTCGCGTCTTCGGACGGGACAAGCCACCCAACTACGAAAACACCAAAGAGTCCCGCGCCAAGGGAATACCATAAGTTAAAGTTGGTAAACACAGTTCTGGTCGTCGGAATAATGTCCGACACGACCCCTGCTTTAATCAAGAAGTTTTCAGGTGTAGCTAAAATCAGCGGGGCAGAGCCCGAGAGACCCGCATGCCATACTGTTCCAACCCCCAAATAGGCACATGCTACCAATAGCCGGAAGTCCGCACGTGGGTGACGTTTTACTATGTAGGGCAGAAACGCTGCAGAGATAACCAAACTCAATGCCCAATTAACCCAGGCTGTTACGGTGGAAAATACCGCCATCAAGATGACAGCCTGATGCGCGCTCTGCGGCGAAGGTATCGACGCCAACCATACGAATAGTCTCTTCAGGGGCGGAGAGACCGCGCATGCATACGCCACCACCATCATTACCGTAAACTGCATCGTAAGGCTAAGTAGAGACCAGAGTCCTTTACCCCATGCCATTATTGCGACAGCAGGTGAGGCCTGTCCAACGGTCACCGCCAGCAGGGCGACAATTAGCGTCAGCATTACGGCAATTACCCAGGAATCAGGAACCCAGCGTTCCGTCCAATGCGTTAATCTTGACGCAATGCGAGGGAGAAGTCTCATCCTGTCGTTCCTCACCGATCTTGCCTAATGCCCGACCCCTAATTCACGCAACATTCCGGGATTGTTGGTCCATCCCTTGGATATTTTGACAAATAATTCTAAATAAATTTTACAACCAAAGAACGCCTCCATCCGTTGCCGAGCTGAGCGTCCTATAGCCTTCAACACGGCGCCCTTGTGTCCAATCACTATAGCTTTCTGGGAGGATCGTTCGACGTAGATCGTTCCGTAAATGCGCAGCAATCTACTTGCAGGTATCTCTTCAAAATGGTCCACCGCGACAGCGGTGGAATAGGGAACCTCCTGTTGCGTATGAAAGAAGAGCTGTTCACGGACCATCTCTTGAGCCAACACCCTCTCACTCTGATCGGTCACCTCGTCGCCCGGATACAAGGCCGGTCCGTCGGGAAGCTCACGCGTGAGCGTTTCCAATAGCTCGCGAATATTCTCGCCACGAAGAGCGCTAATAGGAATGACATCTTTCCCTGGAAACAATGTGCCGAGGCGGTCAAGCAGCGGTATGAGCTTGGCTCGCGGTATCAGATCTATTTTATTCACTCCAATCAATGTAGGGGTTCCGATCTGGATGAGACGGTTCGCAATACTTTCGTCGCCGGCAGTCACTCCTCGAGCAGCGTCAACGAGAAAGAGTACGTTGTCAGTCTCCTCTAGGCTTCTGAGTGCGGCGCGTACCATGTGTTTGTTTAGGAGCGTACTACGCCGACCGTGGATTCCCGGCGTATCAACGAATATAAGCTGGGTATCCCCTCGTGTCCTAATCCCCAGGATCTGCGTTCGGGTAGTTTGTGGCTTCGGGGACACAATGGCGATCCTCGCGCCGACGAGTCGATTCAATAGCGTAGATTTGCCGACGTTCGGTTGCCCTATGAGAGCAACAAAACCACACCGTCTCCCAGGTTGCAAAACGGAAGCCATCGCGTGTCTAACGGTCGTTTCGCAATGCGTTAGTAAACGCGATATACAAAATACGTCTCTTGCCAACACGCAACAACAACGTACCGTTCGCCTCTATGAGCTGTTCTGAATCCGACACCCGTTCACCATCTACCTTGACCGCACCTTGCCGGATCAATCGACGCGCCTCGCTCGTAGACTTCACCAAGCCGGACTCTCGCAGCAAATAGCAAATCCAAACCTGCGGTTCGGAAACTGACAATGTACAGACTGCTATATCCTTGGGGACTTCGCCACGTTGAAAACGGTCCGAAAACTCCTGCCGCGCTAGTTTTGCCGCTTCGGCACTGTGAAACCGTTCTACGATCTCGGATGCTAAATCTTTTTTAGCTTCCATTGGATGGATCTTACCTTCTTTAATCGCCTCGACCCTCCCAGTCCTAATTGAACTGAGCAGATCATAGTATTTGAGCATGAGGCTGTCAGAAACGGACATAATCTTCCCAAACATATCCCCCGGCGTGTCAGTAATACCCACAGCATTCCCGAGAGATTTGCTCATTTTTTTTGTGCCGTTAATACCCTCCAATATAGGCATCGTCAGTATAATTTGTGGTTGTTGACCGAAGCCGCGCTGCATTTCACGACCAACCAGAAGATTGAACCGCTGGTCGGTCCCACCCACCTCAACATCCGCCTCCAAAGCCACAGAATCATAGCCCTGCAGAAGGGGATAGAGAAATTCGTGCACAAAGATAGGAATGCCACTTTTAAACCGTTTCGAAAAATCATCGCGCTCGAGCAATCTCGCCACGGTGTATTGGCCAGCTAGCCGCACCATGTCCGTTGGCGAAAGCTGATCCAGCCATTCCGAGTTAAAGCGGAGTTCTGTACGTTCCGGATCTAGGATCTTAAACACTTGCTCTTTGTAAGTCTCTGCATTTTTATCAACTTGTTCTCGGGTTAGCGCTTTCCTAGTCTCAGAACGGCCGGTAGGGTCCCCAATCATGGCTGTAAAGTCCCCAATCAAGAAAATGACGGTATGCCCGAGTTCTTGAAAGCTGCGTAACTTGTTCAACACGACCGTGTGTCCAAGGTGTAAGTCAGGAGCCGAAGGGTCTGCTCCCCATTTTATTCGCAAGGGCTTACCCTGCTCCAGTTTGCGCTTGAGCCCGTCCATCGGAACAACATCCACCGTCCCTCGCACAATTTCACTAAGGTGTTTCTCTAAGGAGCCGAGAATTTCACTCATAATCGTTCCGACAGCAGGGCACCCGCTTGACCGGTACTACTAACGGCGGTTAACCTCCAGATTTTTCAAAGCGATCCAGCTTCCACCCACCTAGACCGTCGCCTTACCTTGCATATTCCGTAGACCGCGATTCCCGAATTACTGTAACTTTTATCTGTCCAGGATAAGTCATTTGGTTCTCGATCTGTTTAGCCACGTCTCTCGCGATACTTGATGCATCGCCGTCCGAGACCGACCCTGGATTGACCATAATCCGTATTTCGCGGCCTGCCTGCACGGCAAACGACTTTTCGACGCCATTGAAGCCCCCACTTATACGTTCTAAATCCTCCAACCGCTTCACGTAACTTTCCAGAACCTCCCGCCTTGCACCCGGTCGTGCGCCCGATAACGCATCCGCGGCATCCACTATAGGGGCTAGTACTGTCTCCGCCCGGACCTCTTCGTGATGGGCTGCAATCGCGTTTACAATCTTGGCCGATTCTCCATACTTCCGCGCCACCTCACCTCCGATAATCGCATGCGACCCCTCGATCTCATGAGATACGGCCTTCCCTATGTCGTGGAGAAGGCCCGAGCGCTTCGCCTGTTTCTCATTCAAACCTAACTCCGCGGCTATGATACCGCATATATAGGCAGTCTCTACAGAGTGCATAAGTACGTTCTGGCCGTAACTGTACCGGTATTTGAGCATTCCTACGAGCTTGATGATTTCGGGATGTACCCCATTTATGCCTAATTCCAGAACAGCACGTTGGCCGGCTTCTCTAACAGATTCCTCAACTTCTCCTTCAGCCTTCTTGACGACTTCCTCTATGCGGCCCGGGTTTATACGGCCATCAGAAATTAGTCGTTCTAGCGCTACTCGCGTTATTTCTCTTCGAATAGGACTGTGACTGGAAATCAAAACCGCTTCTGGCGTGTCATCGATCACAAGGTCAACTCCGGTAGCCGCCTCAAATGCTCGGATGTTCCGCCCCTCCCGACCAATTATTCGACCTTTCATATCATCGCTTGGGAGATGGACCATTGAGGCGGTCCTTTCCGATACAAACTCGCCCGATAGCCTTTCTATGGCTATACTGATGATCTTCCGCGCCCGCCTGGTGGCTTCTTCCCTAGCCTCGTCTTCCACTGTCATAATTTTTCGAGAGGCATCCTGTCTAGCCTCACCCACCATCTGATCGACGAGCACTTGCTTTGCCTCTTCACGGCTGAGGCCAGCGACCTCTTCCAATCTATCTCTGGTTTGGTCTATTAACGCCTCGCATTCTTTTTCCTTCTTCTGATTGTTTTCCTCTTTACTCTTAAGATTCTTTTCCCGACGGTTCAGACTTTCGTCGCGGTCAGCCACCGCTTCCGACCGCTTCTCTAACGATTCTTCTTTATTTTGAACCCGCCTTTCGCTTTTCTGGATTTCCTTTCGTCGGTCGCTGGCTTCTTTTTCTGCGTTCGCTTTAGCCTCCAAGACAGAATCTTTCGCCTGCACTTCCGCTTCTCTCTTGATAACGGTACCTTCCTTTTTTGCCTCGTCCAAAATCTTTTGTGCCGTCTCTTCCGCGCTCAGAATTGTTTCATCGCTCCATTTCTTGCGCACCAGTACAAGCCCTAGTGCTACCGCGACACCAATCAAAACTCCCCAAATCATTTCCATCATTGACCTCCTTACCATGGTGAAAAAATTTCCTTCACCGTGGCGGCTATGTCCCTACTTTTGATTCCTTATTCTGTTCGTCGCCGTGGTCCAGCATCCACCTATCCAAGCGGAGCTTTCGGCCCTTCCCCGCATCTCCGCAAGAACGACAGAAGACCCTGCGTAGTCCCTCCTGTTTACC
>CAZSWX010000002.1:0-12442 GCA_964610865.1 uncultured Enterobacteriaceae bacterium | reverse complement strand
CGCTTCGGAATTTGGTAGACGAATTCCTGGAAGACTGCGAATCCGCTATTGTGGATCCGGGCACATTTTCCGCTAGTGCATCAGCCTTCTCTAGGCCTTGGAGTAGCCTTTCGGATATGGACTCGACCTCAAGAAGGGCCTCATTTTGTTCTTGAATAGACCCTCGACTACTAGATTTAGCTAGATCGTCTGCAATTCTCATAGCCGCCATAATGGCGACGCGAAGAGGTACGGTGCCCTTTGCGCTACCCGAAATTTCACGCATCCGTTCATCGACCAATGCCGCAACATTCCGAACGTGGCCTTCCCCGTCCTCGCTATCCAGGCGGAACGTTTGTCCAAATACCTCTACTTCCATTAGACGCTTCATCATACGGCCTTACTCTTTCGTTCCAACTCCTAACCGATTGAATTCACTTATAATCTTGTCTAAACGGGCCCTCATTTCGCGGCGTTCCGCTTCATAGCGTTCTACTCTTTCAAGGAGCACAGCATGCTCACGCTCCTGGCTACTTATCCGACCAAGAAGCTGGGTGTTCTCCGTTCTAACTTTCGCATGGCGTGCTATAAAATCGCCCAGCTTTTCTTCAAGAAGTTTAAGATTTTCTAGCGCCATACCGTTCTACGATGAAGTGTTCCTTTATTGTCACCTTATTGCGTAACTGTCCCTTCGTCAAGCAAATTGTTAGGCTCTGCGGGGTGAAATAAGGCATCCACAAAGGGGCCCGCAGAAAAACGCTCGAATTCGTCTATTTTTTCTCCCAACCCGACATATTGTATAGGTATTCCGAGTTCTTCGCTTACAGAGAAGACTATTCCGCCCTTGGCCGAACCGTCCATCTTGGCGAGAATTATCCCGGTAAGAGGGACGGCGGCGTGGAAATTCTTAGCCTGCAAAAGAGCGTTCTGTCCGGTGCAAGCATCTAACACCAAGATGGTTTCATGTGGCGCACCAGGTATTTGTTTACCAATAACCCTCGCTACTTTTCTAAGTTCTTCCATAAGTGGCTGTCTCGTGTGGAGTCGGCCTGCCGTGTCTATGAGAACTACATCAACCTTTCGCGCGAGAGCCGCCTGCATACCATCAAACACAACTGCCGAAGGTGCGGAGCCGTGCTCATGTTTAATCACTTCGATTTCCAAACGTGTTGCCCAAACGGACAGCTGTTCGATCGCCGCCGCGCGAAAGGTATCGCCGGCCACCAAAAGCACTTTTTTACCTTCCTTTTGGAATCTGAAGGCGAGTTTCGCCACGCTAGTGGTCTTCCCAACACCGTTTACGCCGACCACCATTACAACCCGGGGCGTGCCAAGAATATCCGATTCTTCCTCCATCTCTTGGCAATTGCCGACAACCGCATTTCCGCCTTTCTCAAGCTCTGACAGCAATTTTTCCTTCAAGCCTTCGCGAAGAACACTAACCTCGACTTTCGGACTGCCAACGGCTCTTGTTGTACCGCCTAAGGAACGCAGCTCTTCCACAATCCTCATCGCCAGCCGGACGCCCACATCAGCCTGAACAAGGGCTTCTTCCACATCGGACAAGAATTCTTCTTGGGATCTACGAGCACTCCTTGCTTTTTCAAACGGACGGCCCAACGCATCCCGCAGGCGCGATAGACCACGACGCCAAAGGCCTCCACCCGAATGCCTCTCCAACGACCCCGCCTTTTTTGGATTGATTAAAGCGTCTTCATGCCCGTCGGATTTGGAATGAACTTTACCGCGACGCGAAAAGAGTGCCATTATGCCACACGCACCGATACCATAGTAGAGACTCCTGGCTCTTGCATCGTGACACCGTATAAAGTGTCCGCTACTTCCATGGTACGCTTATTATGGGTGATCAAGACTATCTGGGTAGTCCTACTCATTGCCCGAAGCAACTGGTTGAACCTTCCAATATTTGCATCATCCAGTGGCGCATCAACCTCATCAAGAATGCAAAACGGACTGGGGCGTATGAGAAAAAGAGCGAAAGTAAAGCTGAGCGCCGCCAAAGCCTTTTCCCCGCCCGACAAGAGTTGCATGGACCGAAGGCGCTTTCCGGGTGGTTGCACCTCCAAATCTACTCCGCTTTCGGCAAAATCCGATTTGTTCGTGAGCCGAACACCAGCGGCACCTCCCTCTACTAATTGCGCATAGACCTCTCGAAATTTACCATCTACCAGTTGAAGCGTTTCGTGAAAACGGTCTCGTGATTCTCGATTTAGCTTGTTTATTGTGTTCTCAAGATCGTTGATTGACTTTAGCAAATCAGCTTTTTGGGAATCTATAGTACTCATGCGCTCTTCTATGGATGCTAGCTCACTCACCGCGCCGGGGTTCACCTCTCCCAGCTTCGCGAGCTTCTCTCGCAATGATTCCAGCTGGGATTCGGCCTCGTCTGTGCCTACCTCAGCGTAGCTATAATCTTCGCAGACCTCTTCTACTTCCAGCCCGTAGCCGTCCCTCACAGCTAACTCTACGTGCTCTCGATTGACCCTCATTTCAGCCCGTTCAACTTCAATTCGCCCCTTTTCCGCATTCAATTCTAGGGAGGCTTGCCTCGCCTCTTCAATCTCATTTTCACAGGCCGCCCCACTCGAACGAAGTCGTTCATATTCGGCCCGCCGATCGGACTGGACCTCTCGGCATTCGGATAGGCTTTTATCCAACCGAACGGCGGAAGTCTCAAAATTCGCAATCTCAGTTTGAAGGCGAATGATGTTCTCCTGACCCATGCTAATTTCTTGTTCGGCCTCCTGTTTTCTTTCGTCCAAATCTCCAACTTGATTTTCTAATTGTCGTATCTGTACCTGTAACCCCTCGTGTCGTTCCTTATTTTCTGCAACTTTTACTCTAATTCCATCTATTTCTATCCTTCGCCCATCGAGTTCTACGCGCGCTTTATCCAATCGTCCTTTAGCTTGATTCAGAACCGTCTCTCTATCTATCCGCTGTTCCGCTATTTCTTCGTTTTCGCGGCGGCAGTGAGCTATACCTTCCAGGAGTGACTCGTTTTCTCCTACCAGTGCACGCAACTCGTAGGAAACGTTCTGACCACGATCGAGTAGGCGGCCGTACTCTCCCTCGAGTTGGCCCGCCTCACGATGATACAACTCATTTTTCTGTGTGAGAGACCGAGCGTCCTGCTCAATTTCCCTCAGTTCTATTTGCAATTCCTCTCGCCGGTCCTTGGCGACCGCCCGATCCTTCTCCACAGACGCAACAATTTCGTCTTGGCGCACAAGCGTCTTCCTCAATCCTCGGATTTCCCTTCGTCGTTCAAGAAGTGCCGTTTCCGGCACTTCGCCGCTGCCTCCGCTTACGCTACCCGCGGCGGAAATGACATCCCCGTCTCGCGTGACATACGTCATGTCGATTGCGCCTCGTTTGTATAGCTCCAAAGCAGCCTTCAAATTTGGAACCAGGACGGCCTGCCCCAACAAAGACTCTATTAAGTCAGAATATTGGTCTTCAACATCTACACAACTAATCAAACGGGAAACTCCCTCTCCCACGGTAGTAGGACCAGTCTCTGAGGTTTCAGCTCTCGTAAGAACATGCGAGTCTCTAGTCTGAATCGGGAAAAAACCTCCGTGCCCTAACCCCGACTCTTTCAAGTAATCAACAGCAAGGACCCCGGACGACACGTCCGGAACAATCATGTACTCGAGCTTTTCCCTCAACACCGCGGCAACCGCCCGCTCGTATTCCTCAGGAACCTCTACCATCTGGGCTACCACCCCTATTAAAGACGAAGGGAATTCCTGTTCTGCCATTGCCGATTGCACCGCGGGATCATAGCGGTCGTACTCACGCTCCATTTCTTCCAAGGTAGATAGTCGCGCACTGAGTTCAGCCCTCTTCTCTAATGCCTCCGAGACGTTTCCTTCGATTTTTTGATTTTCGCTCACCACAAGGCTTAACTCGGCGCTCTTGTCATCCATTTCCTTTCGCGCCTGTTCCAATTTCTCGCCAACCGCTTTCGATTGCTTCTGTACTTCCGCAAGCCGTTGCTTCGCCTGAGCTTCCTGCGCAGCGAACCGTCCGGCTTCCGCCCTCAAAAAACCCAAACGCTCTGTGATCTCGTCCGATCGACTCGTTGAATTATCTAGCGTATTTTTCACCTGAGCCTCACTCGTCATCAACTCGACAATCACTGTCTTCGTTTCTTCAACCTGCGCTTCCAGATCATTAACAATGGCCTGCGTTTCTCGGGCGCTAGTTTCCTGGCTGTTTAAACGAGCGGTCAGATAACCAATCTGATTGCTCGTCTTCTCGATAGCTGTTCGCAAGGCCGTAACATTAACCTGCGTTGCCTGTCTCTTGGTTGCCACCGAATTAGCCTCTTCCTGTTTACTAAGAATCCTCGCTTCCGCCTGCTCTATCTGTTGTTCGGCAAATCCCCGTTTCTGGCCGAGCAGCCGCCGAGCGCCTTCCATCTCGTGCATCCGATCTTCCAACTGACTGAGCGCGTCTTCTTCCCGCAATATAAGCTCATTCGTAGACTTCCTACGATCATGCAACGATCCCGCTAAATCTGCTAGCCTCGTCGACTCGACCTGAACATTCTCGGATTTGCCCATCAAATCCTCCAGCATCGCACTTAGTTTTGCATAACTCCGACACTGCAATACGAGGTCTAATTCCTTAATTTCACCCTTGAGGGAGTTATATCGGGCAGCCTTTTGAGCCTGGCGACGCAACGAAGTAGTCTGACGTTCCAGTTCTTGGATAAGGTCAGAGACCCGCGACAAATTTTCCCGAGTTCGCTCAAGTTTCCTCTCTGCAGCTAGTCGACGATTGCGATATAGACTTACCCCGGCGGCCTCCTCAACTAGCATTCTGACGTCCTCAGATTTGGCGTTGATGAGAGCATCGACGCGCCCCTGCTCTATGATTGAGTAGGCTTTAGTCCCGGCACCAGTCCCCAAGAAAAACTCTACTACATCTCGCAGACGACAAGGGATTTTATTAAAAAGATACTCTGAGTCACCGGAGCGGAAATAGCGTCTCGAAACCATTATTTCGGACCAGTTAGCGGAGTTTCCGTTGTCAGGTTGAACACTTACCCTGTTCGGGAACGAACCCGGTTCATTCACGTCCTCTAGCAAAAGAGAGACGTCGGCCATACCTAAGGGCGCGGTGTCTTGGTTACCGGCAAAAACAACGTCACTCATTTCCTGCCCGCGCAGTTGTTTAGCACTCTGCTCGCCAAGAACCCAGCGTAGCGCATCAACGATATTCGATTTACCACAGCCATTCGGCCCGACAACCGCGGTAATTCCCTTTGGGAATGAAAGCGTTGTCTTGTTTTTGAAAGACTTGAACCCTACTAGCTCGAGCTGCTTGATCCGCATGTCCACCTCACAACCCTATCTAACGCAGCATGGTATGCTCCGTCCGCCTGCGCAGAACATACCATCACCTGTGTTCACAAAGCACGTAGGTACTATATCTTGGGTGTAAGAGGAAATCTAGGGCGAGGTCAGGGATTCAATTCACAGAGAGTTCGGCGTTCCAATATGCTACATCAACCTCGTTCAGAAAAGGCCCCCACTCTTTATATTTGTCAAAAGTAAACGCCTCTAACATAAATGGCGTCCACTCCGGCCGAATCGGCTCACGAACAAGTTGCATACCGGCCTCTTCTGGACGCCTCCCCCCTTTTACGCGGTTGCACCGGAAACACGAACAAACAATGTTTTCCCAAGTGGAAAGACCTTTTTGGGAACGCGGAATGACGTGATCAAGATTCAGGTCATTTCTGGACAATCGGGCTCCGCAATATTGACAAGTATTGTTGTCCCGAGCAAATACATTGTGGCGACTAAATCGCACTCGTCTGCGAGGTACTCTGTCGTAAGAGAGAAGGAGGATGACCCGAGGTGCCCTGATAGCACGCCCAATCAGCCCCACGGTATCGTCTTTTACCGACGCCGATAGGGCACGCCAACTATGGTAATCGAAAGTTCTATATTGATGATCAACGGCTTTAGCCGCCCCCTGATAGAGCAAAGAAAAAGCACGACGCACGGAGGTCACGTGTACGGGAAAGTACGACTTATTGAGGACGAGCACCTTACTATTCAAAACGCTCATTTTCCCCTCACCGTGTAATTGCCGTTGGTAATTGGCGTCACGAACAAGCTTGGCCCTCATAGCCACCGCCGGCCAAGCTGTCAAGCTTCTCACCTCATTACACCGAAAACAAGATGCGTGACCCGGTTATCCTTGCGTGAGCCAGGAAGTTTCCGATATAACGGACTATAGGCTGTGGAGGAGTATGTTAAGCACACGGGGACGAACGGCACTTAATCTTAGAGAAGCGTATGAAGCAGTACTGCCATTAGTGGAGCAGCCCTCGCGGTACACCGGCGGTGAGTTGGGAACTACGGCAGATGAAAAGTCGGGGGCTCAGCTCCATTTTGCGCTTGCGTTTCCTGAGGTGTACGAGATTGCGCAATCACACTACGGGCTCCAGGTCCTGTACAGCTTGCTAAACAGGAGAGACGATGTACAGGCGGAACGGGTGTTCGCGCCCTGGATGGATATGGAAGAGCAGCTGCGCAAGCGGAATCTACCCCTTGTCTCCCTCGAGACTTATCGTCAGCTCGGCGCCTTTAACATTATCGGATTCAGCCTGCAGTACGAATTAACCTACACGAACGTCCTAACAATGCTAGATCTTGGGGAGATTCCTCTCCTCTCGCGCGAGCGAGATTCTTCTCACCCGCTGATAATCGCGGGGGGACCCTGTGCGTTTCACCCTGAGCCTATCGCCGATTTTATTGATGCGTTTCTCTTGGGAGACGGAGAGGAAGCCATTTTTGATATCTGCGATGCCTATCTTGGCTGGGACGGTGCCAACCGGAACGCCCTACTAGAACAACTGCGGGACATTCCCGGTCTGTACGTTCCGCAATTCTTCGAGGCGAGGTATACAACCACCGGCACACTGGAGTTCACCGAACCACGAGATTCCTCGCACCCCACCGTAAGCAAACGCATAGTGAAAGACCTAAACAGTGTTCCGGCTCTAGATCAACAAATCGTGCCAAACTTAAACATCGTGCACGATCGAGTCGCCGTTGAAGTTATGCGTGGGTGCGTACGTGGATGCCGATTCTGCCAAGCTGGATACATCTACCGTCCGCTCCGTGAGCGCGACCCACGAGCACTCCAAGAGCAAGTCGAAACTCTAGTCAAAAAAAGCGGCTACGAAGAAATTTCATTGCTGAGTCTGAGCACTGGGGACTACAGTTGTGTAAACCCACTTCTTCGAGCAATCATGAACCAATTTTCAGATCTCAAAGTTTCCGTTTCTCTACCTTCCACACGAGTTGACGCATTGTCCCCTCACATTTTGGAAGAGATAAGACGAGTTCGAAAGACGGGGTTTACGCTTGCGCCTGAAGCGGGAAGTCAACGACTCCGCGATGTCATTCAGAAGGAATATCAAGAAGAAGAATTAATTGAAGCTGCCAAATTACTCTTTGGCTTAGGATGGAAAAGTGTAAAGTTGTACTTTATGTTAGGGCAGCCAACAGAGACGATCGAAGATCTGATGGGGATAGTCGAGCTGTGCCGCAAAGTTTCTGCCGCCGGGAAGCACCAAAGGAAGGTCACGGCGAGCGTATCTACGTTCATACCAAAGCCTCATACTCCCTTTCAATGGGCGGCCCAAGTAGACCTAGAAGAAACTGAGGGCCGGCAACGTCTGCTGAAACGAGAACTCCGGAAAATTGGCGTCCAGTTTAAATGGCACGACGCGCGCCTGTCTCACCTAGAAGGGGTCTTCGCGCGTGGAGACCGGCGCTTAGGAAAAGTCTTATTAAAAGCATATCAGCTTGGCTGCAGGTTCGATGGGTGGACCGAGCACTTTCGTCTCGAGCTTTGGAACCAAGCGTTCGAAACCAGTGGCATCGACCCCAATTGGTACCTTAGGCGCAGGCTGCTCGATGAGGCCTTACCTTGGGACCATTTGGATAGTGGCGTTACAAAAAAATGGCTACAACGTGATCTGGCAAAAGCCCTGCAAGGAACCACTACACCCGACTGCAGCGTCGAACGTTGTTCGTATTGTGGCGCCTGCGATTTCGAAAGTGTGAAAAACGTCACATATCATAAAGGTGGGGCGAAGGGCGGCGCCCACAGAGGTTCGGAGGTTAATACTTGGGCGAGTAGCATGCTACCAGAACACGACGCGTGGGGAACCCGCCAATGGCAACTCATGCAACGAAAAAAAGCCGTTCAACAGCAGAAAAAGGTAGAACGGTACGGCGGGATTCTGGACCCAAGCAAACTAGAAGCCCAGCCGTTGGAGCCTTCCACATCGCTTCCAGTTCTCGATGACCCGATAACACACGACACATCAGGAAACGCTGAAGAGTGGCTCGCAGGTGACCCCAATAGTATAGCCTCGAGCGTAGCAAATGCGCCTATAGGACGGGCACGATACAGGGTCAGTTATAGTAAGCTTGCCCCCGCTCGCTTTTTAGGTGCAAAGGAAGTTTCTAACGTGTTTTCCCGGGCATGTCGGCGAGCCTCCATCCCGGTCGCTTACAGCCAAGGCTTTCATCCTCTCCCCCGTATCAGTTTTGGACCTGCTCTTCCCGTTGGCATGGAGAGCCAAGATGAATTTCTCGACATCGTGCTCGGTGACGCAGTCGAACCAGGGGTAATAATGCCGCGCTTGAACGCCGAACTCCCGGACGGTTTTAACGTGAGAAAATTAGATCGAATCCCATTAGACAAGGCCAGCGTGGACAGTGACATCCTTCGCCACTCCTATGAAGTGAATCTCGAGTGCCTTCCCCATTCTATAAGAGATGCGAAGTTTATAGCGGAAAGGTTGCGCCAGTTCTTTGATGCTGAAACGTACCCGATGCAAAAACGAACTCGTCACAGGGAGAGAACTATTGATGCAAAAAGCCTCATCAAGTACTTAACATTTTCCGATCCGGTAACTCTTAATATCGATGTGGCAACCGGTTCCGAAGGATCAATAAAAGTGACTGAGTTTCTAGGGGTTTTGCTCAACCTTACCGGCGACGAAGTCAAAATGTTACGGGTGATGAAAATGCGAACACACCTAAAAGAGGCCCCAATAACCCATGCGGCACAATCTGAAATCCCGACTTTCCGCAACAACCACCTCAACACGAGGAACCAATGACAGTACGACAGAAAATCATTATCAATTCGACACCACAAGAAGCCCGAGTAGCTCTTCTTGAAAACGATACCCTTGCTGAGATACATATCGAGCGCGCGCAACAACGTAATATCGCCGGGAATATTTATCTCGGAAGGGTTAACCGCGTGCTGCCTGGTATGCAAGCCGCGTTCGTCGATATTGGCCTAGAGAAGGCCGGCTTTATTCATGCCTCGGACGTCTTCGGGGGCCCACTTCCAGACGTCACGGTAGAGAGCGATACTACACCAGGTATTCAGAATGCTCTGCTTAGCGAATTTGATATTGGAGGAGTGGAGCACGACCCGGAAGAAAAACACAGTTTCGCGGAAAGTGAAGGGAGCGACGATGCTAATAACAAGGAACCTTCCCGAACTCGTAGGCGGAGGAGTCGACCAGAGAATCGAGTCCCCCTAGAACAAAAACTGAAAAAGAACCAAGAAATACTGGTACAAATTGCTAAAGAACCAATTGGAACAAAGGGGCCACGTCTCACCGCTCATCTATCGTTACCTGGACGACAGTTAGTATACACGCCGACAATGGGACATATAGGGGTTTCTCGCCGCATAGCTGACGGTAAAGAAAGAAAGAGATTGCGAGACGCCGTGGAAAGTCTCAGGCCTACTGAGGGCGGCTTCATCGTCCGCACTGCTTGCGAGGGTCTGACAAAAAAAGAAATTCATGACGACATGAAATTCTTACTAAAACTGTGGGAACGAATAACGAAAAAACGAGACCATAGCAGTGCGCCAGCACTAGTTCACGATGATATGGACGTGGTGCTCCGCATCATTAGGGACCTTTTTACTCCCGCGATCGACGAAATTTGTATAGACAACGCAAGCGACTACGAGCGAATCAACGAGTTTATCTTAACCTTCATGCCCCGCTTGACCGGTCGAGTAACTCTTCACGAAAAGGCCGGTCCAATATTCGAACACTATAAAGTCGAGCCGCAGATAGCCAAGGCCGTGGGTCGCCGAGTACAACTCAAATCGGGCGGCCACATCGTAATTGACCACACCGAAGCTCTCACCGCGATAGACGTAAATACTGGACGGTTCGTCGGCAAACGGGACCAAGAGGAAACGATGTTGCAGACCAACCTCGAAGCCGCACAGGTGGTCGTAGAACAATTGCGTCTAAGAAATATCGGCGGACTCATTATCGTTGATTTCATAGACATGGAACGTGCATCGAATCGGACAAAGGTGACGGAGGCGCTTCGCAGGGCATTAAAGAGGGATAAGACACGCAGCAACATGCGGAAAATAAGCGACTTGGGCCTAGTACAGATGACTCGTAAAAGAACACGAGAGAGCCTACAACAGCAGCTTTGCGCTCCTTGCTCTTACTGCGATGGTCGTGGGCATCTTCAGTCGGTCCCGACAATTGCCTATAACCTTTTCAGGCAATTGCGTAAGGAGACTTCCCTCGAGCCTCAGGCACAAGCGGTGACAGTCCACGCTCATCCAGAAATCATCGAATTCTTATATACCGAGGGGGAAGAATGGTTGGACGACCTAGAAAAACAGCTGAATGCTCGATTCTTTTTCCGGACAGCCGACGACTTCCACCTTGAGAGTTATGAAATCGAGATCACAGAAACTCGGCCGAAGCCCAAGGCAAAACGTGCCAGGACCAAGCGTCGCAGCGCCCCTCCAAAACGACGTGGCGACAGAAGGACCAAAAAGTCCACAAATACAGAACCTAGCCCCGCGGCCGCTCTCTAATTGCCACTCACCCCAATGTCACCCCTCCGTCCACTATAAGGTTCTGACCGGTCATAAAATTAGATGCTGCAGATGCCAAAAAAATTGCAGTTCCTACGAGGTCTTCTGGCTCTCCTATCCGGCGTAAAGGGGTCTGTCTTATCATTTCTTGTTCGACCTCGGGCCGGGTCAAATGTGGCTCTGTCATCCCACTTCGCACATAACCCGGGCTAAAACAGTTCACGTAAACACCATGACGGGCCCAGCGCATAGCGAGGACTCGAGTCATTTGTATGACACCTGCTTTTGCTGTTGAATACGTTAACCCTGAGTTCACAACCAATCCCGAAATAGAAGCCGTATTGATGATTTTTCCTCCCCCATTACCGATCATCTGTCGGCCTGCCGCTTGAGAGCACAGAAAAACACCCGTAAGGTCGACTCTGAGTTCTTCGTCCCAATTTTTTTCACTAATTTCCTCGGGTTTCTCAAGCTTCAAAATTCCAGCATTATTGAAGGCGAAATCAAGCCTGCCCCATTTTCTTACTGTTTCCTCAATTAACGCCTCGACTTGAGTTTTGTCCGCGACATCCACGCACAGCGCAGTAGCATGACCCCCGCCAGACTGAATCTCTTCCGCAATACTTTCTGCACCTTCACGTCTAACGTCGCTGACAACGACGGTGCCCCCGGCTGCCGCTATTCCGCGCGCAATCGCGCGACCGAGTCCCGAACCGGCGCCTGTCACATACCCACACTTACCACTTAAATCGAAAAGGTCGCGAACGCTCATTTGAGCCCCTTTCTTCCTACTGAACGCTTCTTTCACGAAACGGTTCGTTGCGGACTAAAACAATCGATCTCTACGACATATGCCCCCGTGATTGAACAAGCCCCCCTACTATGACATACGTAAACGTGTCGGCCAATGATTGCCCTACTTAACACGGTAAAATTGCAAGGTATTACGTGAACTACATGCGACACTTCCCACGCGCGGAAAATATTCTGGCTTATACAGCTTTATTTTTCCTTCTAACACCCTTCGTTTTTCATTTGGCTGCAGCCCGCACAGCATCAGCTGCGCAACACCAGATCAATTGGGAAAACATAGAAAAAGAAGCCCAACGACTCCTTCAGGCCGTGGTTCGGATCGACACAACCAACCCGCCGGGAAACGAAACCGAGGCCGCCCAATTCTGGTATGACGTCCTCCGAGAAGAGGGAATTCCCGCATCTATTTATGAATCCGAGGCAGGACGTGGAATCATTTACGGACGACTAGAGGGGTCCGGAGAAAAAAGGCCTCTCATTTTACTCCACCACCTAGACGTTGTTCCAGCTAATCCAGATGAGTGGAGTTTTGACCCTTTCGGGGGAGCTATCAAGGACGGCTACATTCATGGCCGCGGCGCGATCGACTGCAAAGGTGTAGGTGTCGTTCAATTTCTGGCTCTGGCCCTGGCAAAGAGGACGGGCTTAACACTCGATCGAGACATAATATTTCTTGGGACGGGAGATGAAGAAACCGGAGGCACTAAGGGCG
>CAZSWX010000001.1:0-24558 GCA_964610865.1 uncultured Enterobacteriaceae bacterium | reverse complement strand
ATGATCGATGCAATCAAGGAAATGAAACTCGATTTCGGTCGTAAACGTGAGAACCCCTGGGTTCAAAAAATGGTGGAAGTAAGAGCCAATTACAATAAACTGATTAGCGACCGTGAAACTAAAAATCACGCCTCAAATCCGATACACCCGGACCGGCTCGCCAAAGACCTCACTACGGTTATCGATAAAGACGCCACCTTAATCGTGGATAGTTTTACCCTGAGCGGATACACGAGCCAATGGTTCACCGCCCACGAGCCCGGTCAGATTGTCGACGCTGGACCCCTCGCTCCAGTAGGCCACGGGGTCGGGATGGGAATAGGTGTGCAGCTTGGCCGGCCCGGCAAGCAAGTCGTTGTCGTCAGTGGAGACGGCGGCCTTGGTATCGGCGGCATGGACATGGAAACCGCGGCCAAATACAAAATCCCGATCGTTACGCTGCTCTGGAACAACAGCTCGTGGGGTCCGACGTTCGAATCGATGCCATTGCTGAAGGGCCGAACCGACCCATTCGATATGGTCAAAGACATTAGATACGATAAAGTGTTCGAACCGATGGGCGTCTACACGGAACACGTCGAACAACCAGACGAGATAGTCCCCGCCCTCGAGCGTGCCCTCAACTCGGGCAAAACATCGCTCATTAATGTGTTCGGGGATAAGAGTGTGGGGCACCCTTCCCTTGGTGGTAATTTGCTTGGTTCAACCCAAGTTTAGAGACCTAGTCCTCCAATGCGGGACGAAAAATGGAGAGATTTCTCTTTTTTTCGTCCCGTTCAAGGGACCTAACTTGAAATACAGGGGTACACAAGCAATAAATTCGCTCAGGATAGACCACAGGCCGCTAAATCGGAAAGGTACGCCTGTTGGTCTACCATTCCTATTTGCCGCCTTGTTGGGCCTATTAGCACGGTTGGGACCGCGCTCACAAAATAAGAGTCGGTAGCTTCTTCACACTGGCGCCTGACCATCTCTCGAAAGCCCGGATCCTCCAGATCTGAGACAAATTCATTGATACTCAAGCCAACATCACGGGCGACAGTCACCAGCGTGTCCCTCTCTAATAAATTCTTATTGTCCACGAAAAAGGCCCGATAGAGGGCCACGTGAAAGCGGAGGAATAAGGCCTCATCCTGTTTCTGTGCTGCCACGCCGGCCTCTAGGCCGGGGAGACTCCAACGGGGGAACTCCGTGTGCGGCCACATCGTGAAGGCGAGTCCATCCGGCATTGCTAGAGAGGAGGCCCTGCGCCATGCCTTCTCTACGTAACTGCCGGCAAACTCGAAGGGTGCCCCATCAAAGATAGGCCGCAACGCGAACGGGCGCCACGTGATATTCACACTATTTCCAAACCGTTCTTTGATTGTACGCAGCCGCTCCGCGGCCGGGAAGCACCAAGGTCACAGATAATCCGAAAATTCGACTATTTCTACGGGCTGTTCCATTCTTACCTCCTCTGCCTTGTTCCTCGCCCCAGGACTTCCAAGACGCGATCATGAATCAGTCCATTAGAGATCACTGCGTCGCCGGTATAAATGGACGGTACGCCCTGAAAATCGGAAAACCGTCCCCCCGCCTCTTCAACGATGATCTTGGTGGCAGCGACATCCCAGGGTTTTATCTCAGGCTCTAATGCGACCTCCGCCATACCCTGTACCACCACAGTGTGGCCGAGTGCATCACCGAACCCTCGTTGCCGGGTGGTCTCATCAATCAGTTCCAGAAATGATGGCCAGTACGCCGTATCTTTTAAATCGCTGAGGCCGCCATGTACTAACATCGATTCGCTGAGTTCTGAGATCGTCGAAACGTGAACTCGTTCGTCACCCGCAAAAGCGCCCCGGCCTTTCTGCGCGTACAGCGTTTCGCCTAGGGCAGGTGCATGAATCACGCCGACCGTCACCTCCCCATTCTCTTCAAGAGCAATAAGTGTCGCAAAAAAAGGGATGTTGCGGATAAAGTTTTTAGTACCGTCTATCGGGTCAATGATCCACCGTACCGTCGCCGTCCCCTCCTGTCGCCCCGACTCCTCAGCGAGTATCCCAAAATCAGGGTACTTTGATCTAAGAATATCAATTATACGAGCCTCGCATTCGCGATCCGCGCGGGTGACCGGGCTCTCATCCGGCTTCAACTCAACCGAAAGATCCGTTCCAAAATAGCGTAGGGCTAGTCTCCCAGCTTCTGTTGCCGCGTGTATCGCCGTTTCTACGACGTCGTCCACGCTAAAGTAGCCCCCGGATGGCACCACCGTCGATCTGAAGACTGACTCCGGTAATATAGCTTGCTGCCTCGGAACAAAGAAAAACGATCCCATTCGCCATTTCCACGGGTTCCCCGACCCTTCCCAGAGGAACTTCTCTCCCACTCTCCGCCAGGGCCTCGTCCAACGTCATGTCGGCTTTTTTCGCACGAATCGAGAGCGCTCCTTTGAGGCGGTCTGTCAAAATCCGACCTGGCAAAACGGTGTTCACCGTAATGTTGTGCGAACCAACTTCTCGGGACAGTGTCTTTGCCATCCCAATAACAGCGGGCCTCACACCATTCGACAAGATTAGCCCGTCAATCGGTTCCTTGACTGACATTGACATTACACTGACAATCCTTCCCCATCGCTGCTTTTTCATATGTGGCAGCGCAAGACGGATTAGTCGTACGGTACTGAGAAAATTGAGGGCGAAGGCGCTCTCCCATGCACCATCGTCCATATCATCAAACCCACCGAGAGGCGGTCCTCCCGTATTGGGGACCATGACATGAACGGTCCCAAACCGCTCCACGGTACGGGAGACTAAGTCATCGGTGGCCCCAGCCTGGGACAAATCTCCAGCTACCGCTAACACCGTCGCGCCTGTCTCATTCGCGATATCTGTCGCTGCATTATCCAACATTTTCGGGTCACGAGCACATACGACAACGTTGGCGCCCTCCTTCGCGAACGCGAGGGCCGTGGCGCGGCCAATTCCTTTGCTCGCACCGCCAACTACGACTACCTTGCCCTTGAGCCCTAAGTCCATAAACTACCTCCGTGAGAGGCGCAATCTCGCGACTCCATAAACCTAAAGATATCCTTTTTCTACGTAAAAATTTCGGACAGCCGCTTCAAATCCTTGGGGGTTATCACCCATCACCGAGTGGCCTGCCCCTGGTATGAGTGCAAACGCCGAACCAGGTATCATCTCTTGCAACTCGCGGGCCCCGTCCAAAGATAACACGTCACTATCGCCGCCTTTCACCAACAATGTCGGACACGTAATTTTTTTAACGGCAATAGAGAGTTCCTCTTGCATTTTCTTCAAATCCACGTGACGGAGTCCGTCACTGAAATACGTGTCATACTTCCAAGTCCATTTCCCGTTTTCTTTTTCTTTCAGATTGTACACGACTGTGTATTTCCGTATGACCTCTAGGGGACGACGCGGATTAAACTTGTGTATCACCTCGGCGGCCTGATCAAGCGAATCAAATTCCCGAAAGTCTTTCATGAAGTCGCGGATCTGTTTGGTACCCTTAGGTTCGATACGCGGACCTACGTCCACCACAACAAGGGCTTCGACTTTTGTCGGGTACTGCGAAGTAAACGCCAAAGAATTGGCCCCGCCCATTGACATGCCGGTAAGAAAAAAATGATCTAGCCCCAACGCATCAGTAAAAGCATTAGTATCCGCTACCATCGTCGTCCGAGAATAGTCTTTGTCAGCGGCCCAGTCCGTGTCGCCGTGTCCACGCTGATCGAATGCCATCACGTGGAAATGTTCGGCCATCGCAGCCGCAAACAGGTCCCAGGTGTGACAAGTCTGCCCTACGCCGTGGAGGAGCACCATCGGTGGCTTTTCTGCGTGACCCCAATCGAGATAGTGAAACTTGAGCCCGTTAGCCCGCACATACTCATCTTTGAACTTTTTTGCGTCATCGGCCATTAGGTGTCTTCCTCCTTAAAAAGCCTTATTTTGTACGCTATAGCGTGGACACCATAAAGGAAACACTCCCTATTGAAAAGCCATTATGTGAGGTCCCTGACAACGGTGGGGGTAAGCTCCGCCAGGCTCTTTAATACGAGACGTGCCCGACGAAAATCATTGTTCCGCGTGTAGTCATTCGGCACAGCAATGCAGGGGATCCCTGCCCTGAACGCGGCCGTGACTCCTCGATATGTGTCCTCTATGACGAGACATTCTCCTGGTGGCAAGCCTAACGTTTCCGCCGCGGCAAGAAACGCGTCAGGTTCCGGTTTCGCCTTTTCATAATCTTCTCGGGCCACTGTCCGGGGAAAGAAAATACCGATGCCAAAACGCTCCAATACGAAGTCCAAATGTTCCCTGTTACTATTGGTCGCGACGGTCATGCTAAAAAGCCCTTCGAGGCCTCGAAGGGCTTCGCAAACATATGGCATCAATGCGCCATCTTTCTTCAAAAGATTAAGGAAAATGGGGGACCGAAGCTTCCTAAGTTCGGCCGGCCGAACCGCGAGCCCGTACTTCTTAACGATGTATTCGGGGCCGATCCCTCGAGCAATCCAGTATTCTTCATACTCTTCCCGCGTGACGTGAACGCCAAAACCCTGCAGAACCTCTTGGTAGGCCTGGTAATAGAGCCTTTCCGAATCGATAAGGACGCCGTCAAGGTCAAAGATCAACCCCTTTTTTCTCATCCACTCGTACCTCTTTTTTTCACCAACGATTCATTCCGCTGGCCATTTCTTGTACACTGGGAAACGATGAAAAAAAATACGGGCCAGACGCTCATAAAAGAACTACCGGTTGCTACTACAACAGACAGCATAGAATCGACGTCCCCTTGGACTCAAATATTTGAAGACCTCGGCCTCCCTCAGTACAGAGTTCGTGTCGAGGACGACACAGTATGCATTTTTGTCCCCCCGACAGAGTGCGACCGTATCCTGGCAACTGATATGCGCAAATGTTTAGTTGCAAAAGGTAAGGAGCTCGGCCATCGCTTCATCACATTGGGCATTGATCCCGGGCCAGAATAATGGTGGGACAACAAAAAAGACACGCCCCCTCTAACAAGACCCGTGTGTCTCTCAGGCGAGGTTTCTTTCATTTGCGTGGCTGTTCTCTGGATGAGGCCCGACAGGCATATCACGCAACCACCAAGCGAAGAAGCATTCGAAAAGTACGGAACTTTTCGAACGTTACATTTCAGTTGGTTGGCATTGCACACTCTTGACCCGGCTAGTTTCCAACGGATAAGAGGAACATGATCGGGGTGTGGCGCAGTCTGGTAGCGTACTCGCTTGGGGTGCGAGTGGTCGGCCGTTCAAATCGGCTCACCCCGACCACTGAGAGCACAAGAAAAGGTGGCCACTTGTTTGGTCACCTTTTCTTATCGGCGCGTTTCTGCTCAAATAATTACATGGTAATTTTGGTGTCCAACGACGACGGAATTCACTCAGAAGGCCTCCTTTGCCTTGAGAAAGTTCTTTCGGCTGTCGGTAAGGTATACACAGTAGCTCCGGACAAAGAGCAAAGTGCCTCCAGTCATTCACTTACTCTGCATCGCCCCCTCAGAATTAACAAAGTCGGGCCAACTCGGTTCTCGGTCGATGGAACCCCTACCGATTGCATTAACTTGGCCGTCAAAGGTTTCCTCCCCGTTCGGCCAGATCTGGTGGTGTCAGGTATTAACAAGGGCCCCAATTTGGGCGACGACGTCACATATTCAGGTACTGTCGCCGCAGCGTTCGAAGCTTCATTACTCGGAATACCTGCCCTGGCCGTTTCTCTCGTCGCATTCGATGCCCCCTACCACTTCCAAGCAGCCGCGGAGTTCGCCGCGATGATGGCAAAGAAAATCGGCTCACAAGAACAGAGTACGAAGACCCTCCTAAACATCAATGTTCCGAACCGAACGCGCGACAAAATACGCGGATATAGGTTTACCAAACAGGGAAAACGCCGGTACGGCGACAAGATGGAAGTTCGTCACGACCCACGAGGGAAGAAATACTACTGGATAGGCGGGGACAACCTAGGTTTCGAGCCGATAGACGGATCTGACTGTGTTGCCGTGGACGAAGGATACATTTCGGTCACTCCCCTCCGTACCGATTTCACGGACGACTCAGCCCTCAAATTAGTTGGTCAAATTGAGGTGCCTTGGAGCCAAGAGGGCTAGCGTGCATCAGGTTTACCTGGATTACAATGCTACGACGCCATTGCGGTCCGAGGTTCGCGCCGCCATGGAAGCCTGCATGACCACCGACTTTGGAAACCCCTCGAGCCTCCACTGGGCAGGCCGTCGTGCCAAGGAGAGCCTTGAGACAGCAAGGGACAAAGTTGCCAGTCTTGTTCGCGCTCGCGCATCACAGATCGTGTTCACAAGCGGAGGGACAGAGAGCAACAACCTTGCATTACGTGGCCTCGTTGAACCGGACATCCACGGGCCGTACCAAATCGTTACAACGCCGATAGAACATTCCTCAATTCTGCAAGCACTACGCGCGCAACAACGGCAGACCAACAGCCTTGAAGTGGTCTTTTTGCCGGTGGACAAGGAAGGTCGGGTCAAACCCTCCGACGTGGAGTCAATGGTATCCAACGATACTGCCCTTGTCAGTATCGGGCTCGCCAACCAAGAGATTGGGACGATACAACCGATCCGGAAGATCGCTCGTTTCCTGAACAATAGGGGAATACCTCTACATGTGGACGCCGTTCAGGCAGCAGGAAAGATACCGTTGAATGTTCAAGAACTCGGGGTCGATGCCTTGTCACTATCCGCTCATAAGCTTTATGGACCAAAGGGAATAGGAGCCTTGTATGTTCGGAAGGAAACAATGCTCCAACCCGTTTTCTTTGGCGGACCCCAGGAGCGAGAAAAGCGCCCAGGGACCGAAAACGTCGTGGCCGCAGTGGGATTCGGCTTCGCAGCCGAGCATGCGTCTCAAGATATTGAAAAGTATAATTCGCAAATGATACACCTTGTTTCGCGGCTGTGGCAGGGTATAGAAGAGCGTATCCCCAATGTGACCAGGTATACGCCGGTCCGGGCATGCCTGCCCAATACGCTGAACGTGGGATTCAACGGGACCTCTGGAGAAGGACTCATGATGGCTCTCGATCTGGAGGGGGTAGCCGTCTCGACTGGCTCAGCATGTGCGTCCGGTTCGGTTGAGCCCTCTCATGTCCTGCAGGCTCTCGGCGCCGAAAGCTCAGAAGCGAGGAGTGCCCTAAGGTTTAGTGCGGGAACACAAACGACCCAAGGAGAAATAGAAACGGTTTTGAACATCTTGCCTAAAGTGGTAGATAGGGTGCGCAGTACGGCTCGGGAAGTCGTTTAATTTCCTTCCCTGGATTGTCCATGACTAAGAAAATCGAATTTCGTCCTACTCAGAGTGTACCGAAAGGTGCTCGTGTCCTCGCGGCTCTCAGCGGTGGCGTAGACAGCGCTGTAGCAACCGCGCTCCTCGTCGAGGCCGGGTACGAAGTCATCGCAATCTCGATGCTGCTCGCTGGTGCCGTAGACGGTCAACAAAGCGGTTGCTGTTCCATAGACGATTTTCAAGATGCACGCCGGGTCTCAAACCGACTCGGCATACCGTACTACGTTTTGAACCTCAAGGAAGCGTTCCAAACGCGTGTCGTTGACGTTTTCACGCGCGACTACAAGAATGGGAGGACCCCGAATCCGTGCTTGCTGTGCAACCGTGACCTCAAATTCGACCTTCTCTGGCAGCGAGCAAAAGAACTTGATGCAAATTACGTTGCAACAGGGCACTATGCCCGGATCATGGTCAATGACACCGACGGAAGCGCTCAGCTACTTCGCGGTGCCGATCGACACAAGGACCAATCTTATTTTCTGTTCACACTCAATCAATCTCAGCTGAAAAGGACTTTTTTCCCGGTTGGGCACCTAACAAAGGAACAGGTGCGTGAGAAAGCCCGGGAATTGGAACTTGGCGTAGCAGAAAAACCTGAAAGTCAGGACATCTGCTTCGTTCCCGACGGGAACTATGCCAAATTCGTGGAACGAAACAGCGAGACATTTGAAATCGTCCCCGGTAAAATTGTCGACCGAGACGGACGCGTAATGGGAACCCATAATGGTATCCATCACTTCACCATAGGACAGAGGCGTGGTCTGGGATTGGGCGGCTTAACGGAACCCCATTACGTGACAAAGATAGATGCGGCCAACCACCAAGTAACCGTCGGGAAGAAGTCTCAGCTAAAAGTCCGGGGCCTCCGAGCGAGCAACGTCCACTGGGTGAAGGGGGGACAGAAAGACGAAATCACCGTGGCCGCAAAAATCCGCTATCGACACGACCCTGTAATAGCCACTGTACAACCAGGCCGATCTCGCGAAGCGGAAATTTGGTTCGACGAATCCTGCGGAGGTGTCGCCCCCGGACAAGCGGTGGTATTCTACGATGGAGATATCGTCCTCGGGGGAGGTTGGATAGAGGGGCCTTTAATTTGAAAGGTTTTTACAATCATGGCGATTAAGGGGCCTCCTGCGGCGGTTTCGCCCCACGTTTCGAGACGGTTCGCGATTACGACCCTAGGGTGCAAAGTGAACCAGTACGACGCGACGACAATACAAGAACGTTTGTCTGCCGCGGGTCATCAGTGGCTGTCATTCAAAGAACACGCGGACGTTTACATCATAAATAGTTGCACCGTCACAGACCAGGCTGACAGGGAAAGTCGGCAACTAGCCCGTAGGGCCAAGCGTCTCAATCCAGACGCGAACGTCATAATGACGGGCTGTTACGCACAGGTAAGCCCTGCAGCGGTTTCACGACTCCCCGAAGTCGACTATGTAATAGGTCTCAATCGTCTGGAAGATCTGGTCTCTGTTGTCTCGAATCCTGAACAACAAGCAGCCCGGGTTTTGATCGACAACCTGCGCCCGCCAAAACGTTCAACGCAGCCCAAAATTGATACTTTCGGTGCTCTAGCATTCGAAAAACAAACTCGGGCGTTTCTCAAGATTCAAGAGGGGTGCGATTTGTTCTGTACATTTTGTATCGTGCCGCAGTCTCGGGGTAAGAGTCGCAGTGTGGAACCTCGCCGGATCATGGATGAACTTCATCGGCTCGCAGATCAAGGCTTTCAAGAAATAGTACTCACTGGCATCCACTTAGGCGGATACGGCGCAGACCTTAAGTCACCTACAAACCTGCACCGGTTGCTAAATACCATCGAGGAAAGACAACCGGCACCACGGATACGCTTAAGTTCGTTGGACCCTCATGAAATTAGTCCCGAATTGTTGAGGCTTGTCGCAGAGTCAGAAACGATCTGCCCGCATCTGCACATCCCGTTGCAGTGGGGAAACGACCTCGTTCTCAAGCGTATGCGGCGCAGATACGATACCTCTCTCGCCCGAAATGTTCTCGAAGATGTGCGGCAGGCCCTGCCTGACGCAGCAGTAGGTACTGACCTCATAGTCGGATTCCCCGGAGAGGGTGACCAAGAATTCGAATCCGGATTAAATTTCCTCGAATCTAGTCCATTCACATACTTCCATGTGTTTCCCTATTCCGTTCGGAGTGGAACTACCGCGGCTAAATTATCCGATCGTGTCCCAGGCGAAGTGATTCGCCAACGCGCTCACACAGTACGGTCCTTAGGTGAAGAAAAGAAACAATGCTTCACCCAACAATTTATCGGCAGGACCCTTCCTGTCTTATTTGAAAATTCAAGGGACACCGAGACCGGTGCACTCAAAGGTTACAGTCGAAATTACGTGCGCGTGTTCGCGGATGGTGACGACGGCCTTATGAATCGCGAAGTTTCCGTTAGAATCCTAAGCTCACAACGCGGCCGATGTACGGGGACTATCGAGCCCCTCGAAAAAGAACAGCACGCCAAATCACTGTGAACGGCATGCACGCCTCAAAAGATACCACCGTCCTAGAGACGATTTTGGGTTATGACTTTTTGGATTCAAAACTCCTTTTCCTCGCGCTCACGCACCGATCGATTCCCCTACAAGAGGACGAGGACCACAACGAAAAACTGGAATTTCTAGGCGATTCAGTTCTCGATCTCGCCATCAGTGAACTTCTGTTCCATGCCTTTCCCGCCTATAGGGAAGGCGATCTGTCGAAGTTGCGCGCTTCACTCGTCAACGCGGAAACCCTTGCGGAGAAAGCGAGAGTGCTATCGCTTGGAGGATGGGTCCGAATGGGAGCTGGCGAAGAACAGAGCGGCGGCCGTCAAAAGCAGTCTATCTTGGCGGCAACGTACGAAGCAATCCTAGGAGCGGTCTTTCTCGATGGCGGGTACAAGCCTGCTAAACGGTTAGTTGCAAAACATTTCGAATCCGAGCTGCAAACTACAGGCAGAATATCGCAGTTTGACAACAAAACTCGGCTGCAGGAAATCACCCAAAAGACGTTCAAGGAAGTCCCGCTATATGAGATAGTCGGTATGGCCGGGCCTGACCACGAGAAATCATTTGTGAGCCAGGTCTCTATCTCCGGTAAGGTTTATGGACGTGGAGAAGGCCCTAGTAAAAAACGAGCCCATCAAGCGGCTGCATCCAATACGCTTGTTCTTCTCCGGCGTCAGAGGCCTCAAATATTCAAGACGGAGTGACTTGTCATGTTGTATCGCTTTGTCCGGCCACTTCTGTTCCTTCTTGATCCAGAGCGGGCACACTCTCTCTCAATACACGCCTTAAAAATGCTGCAATCGCTACCGATTGGCACCACGGCCCGCGACCAACACCCTGCACTTGCACAGCGCCTGTGGGGCCTGACCTTCCCAAATCCAGTTGGTTTAGCGGCCGGCTACGACAAGAACGCTAACATACCGAACATTTGGCACAGGTTCGGATTTGGCTTTGCCGAGATGGGAACAATTACGCCTAAACGACAGGAAGGTAATCCAAGACCGCGAATATTCCGGTTCGCAAAGGAACGCGCACTTATAAATTGCCTCGGTTTTAACAATATAGGTGTCGACGCTGTCACCACACTATTACAGACTCAACTGCGCGGATCAGACAAACGTTTAATTCCAATAGGATTCAATATAGGCAAATCCAAAGCGACCGATATCGACTACGCGGTCGAGGACTACCTGACGTGCTGTGAAGCGCTATTGCCCTTCGCGGACTACATTGTTGTCAATGTTAGTTCACCGAACACTCCAGAACTCCGAAAACTTCAATCGCCTCATCGTTTGGGTGTCCTTCTGGAGACCCTTCTCAGTTACGTTCGTCGATCAACCTCGGAGGGCTGTAGCCCCGCGCCTATTCTGATCAAAATTTCTCCAGAACTCTCCAAATCTGAGGTTAAAGAAATTGGCCACCTGGCGGTTTCTGTCGGTGTGTCCGGAATGATAGCCACAAACACCACAACCGAACTCGGCAATCTCTCCCTCCGTACGCCTAGGAAAGGCGGTTTGAGCGGTCGTCCACTCGCCTCTCGAGCGGAAGAGACCCTCCGCACCATGTACCATGCTGTTGAAGGCAACCTACCACTAATAGGCGTGGGCGGTATATTCTCGTCACAAGACGCCTATCAACGTATAAGGGCCGGGGCCTCTTTAATCCAAATATACACAGGTATGATTTTTGAAGGGCCATTTCTCGCGCAAAAGGTAACAAGCGGGCTCGAGCGTTTGCTTCAACAGGACGGCTTATCGAATATAAAAGAACTCACCGGCAAAGGTGCCTGAGGAAGCGCTATGCTACTTGACCGCGCGCCTAGCTCGCCACAGTAATTCGAGCACCCCACTTTTCTGCAACCGACCATCTTTAATCTGGGGGCTTCAAGGTCATGCCCATGATGTTATAACCCCCGTCAATGTGCACTATTTCTCCCGTAATTTTTTCCGCTAGGGGACTACACAAAAAGAGGGCCGCCTTCCCAGCATCGGTATTAAGAATCTCTTTCCGGAGAGGGGCAAATTCCCGCATGTGATTTTGCATGATTTCAAAACCAGGGATACTAGTGCCCGCTTTCGTAGCCGTGGGGCCAGGTGAAAGCCCGTTCACTCGTATGGCATGCGGCGCCAAATCGAACGCCATATTTCTAATGATATTATCTAAGGCCGCTTTCGTAATACTCATTAATTGGTAACCCGGAATAACTTTCTCTCCAGCGTAATAGGTCATGGCAAGGATACATCCTCCTTGATCCTTCATGAGGGGAAAGGCCCCATTTGCCAGGGCTATTAAAGAGTAGGCACTCACCTCCATCGCCAAAGTAAAATCACTGCGAGAAATATTAATAAACCGCTGCCCGAAAGATGTCGGGGGCGCATAAGCTATCGAATGTATTAGGTAATCAAGATGTCCGTACTCCTTTCCCAACTGGGAGAATAGACTTTCTACTTGATCATCTTTTCCTACGTCGCACTCAATAATGAGGGGATCTCGCAGTTGGTCCGGGATGGACCCCATCATACGGCGGACTGCTTTCCTCTGAATCGATAAAGCAACTCTCGCCCCCGCGTCGTTCAGCAACTTCGCGATCGGCCAGCCTATAGAATTCTCGTCCAGTACCCCCGCAACCAGCGCTGTTTTCCCAGAAAAATTTAAAAAATCACCAATATGACCATTCGAACCCGCCATTATCCCCCCAAGTTAGCTACTTCGCCGGGCCGCCGTTTCCGAAACCTCGCGTCCAGCGATTCAGATATTTGTTCCGATGCGGGTAAGTAAGCCCGAACAAAGCGCCAAATATCGCACAATAGAGACCCATCAACCCGATTAATTGCACATGCTCCCGGTACAAGGTCCCCCAAACGAATAAGGAAATTGTCACGTAAATAATGCAAAAAAGAACAAGTCGCCACCCCAATCGGTGCATCTTCAATAGCGAATACGCCATGGTAACGCAAACTATAAGCTGCACTAGATGTACGATTTGTGCCCACAGCCCGAATACACGAACGCCTAACAAGACTGTGGCAGGACCTGTGGCGTAGGTTCTGTAGAACGGATCCATCATATCCCAAAAGACGAATAACCCTCCATACAGAAAAATCAGAATCACAGCCACTCGCACGGTGGTGGGACAACTGGTTGTACTGAGAGCGGGGCCGGCTCGCTGCGGCATTGATCTATTATGCATCTGGTAATTAGAGTAAACTCGCAGATCACCTACCCGTAAACTTGGGCTCACGCTTTTCGACAAACGCCTGAATTGCTTCCTTATGGTCTTCAGTGAGAAAGCAGCCTTTTTCTATAGACAGAGATGTATCGAGAACAAGATTCACGGTATCCCGTAGTATCTTGTTAACGGAAGCTTTCGTCCCGCGAATGGCCATACGAGGCCCATCCGCTAGTCGTTTCGCAAACGCGGTCGCCTGCGCGATCAAATCGGTGTTAGGGACAACGTGGTTTACTAAACCAATCCGTTCCGCCTCAGCAGCTTTTACTAAATCCCCGGTCATAAGGAATTCCTTAGCTTTCGCCGTCCCGATCAACCATGGCCAGATAACCGCGCCTCCGTCTCCAGCAACAACCCCAACACGAACGTGCGGGTCTCCTATTCTGGCATCTTCCGCTGCAAATATCACATCGGAAAAGAGTGCCAAGGTCGCACCTAACCCTGTCGCAGGACCGTTAACTGCAGCGATAATGGGCTGTTCAACCTCTAACATATCAATAATAATTTTACGGGCCTCCGTGAATAAGTCGTCTAACTGGGCAGAGGTCATGTCTTGAAACCACTTAATGTCTCCTCCGGCGCAAAACGCTCTGCCCTTTCCGGTAAATACTACTGCTTCCGTATCCGCGTCTTTGGCAATGTCAGCAAAAATGCATGACAACTCCGTGTGAAGCTGCGCATTGATGGCATTCATCGCTTCTGCACGGTTAAAGGACAGTGTCAGCACTTTACCTTCTCTTTCTGCACTGAGACACTCGTAACTACTGTAGTCCATAAGCCCTCCTTTTCTTCTTGGCGAGTGCCGCCTATTATCAACACGGGTCATTATCAACTAGCCGATTGAAAGACGCAACGCGGTGCGTGTGTGATTTATGGACATTTATTTTTGCAGAAAAGGTCTTGCCTATGTATGCAGGATACTTCAAGAGAAGCTGCCAAAAGATCATGTAGCCGACTGTAACGCGGAAGATGTCCCCGAGATCGCGTTACGTGCGGACGTACTCATCCCCACTGTCTCACCGGTTACTGCGGAGGCAATGCAATCTCCGAGACTGAGACTCGTTCAACAATATGGCGCAGGTCTCGATTCTGTTGACATTCAAGCCGCCACGGACGCCGGTATCTACGTGGCGAACGTTCCCACGTCCGGAACAGGCAATGCCGAATCTGTAGCCGAAATCGCTCTTCTATTCATGCTTGGTTTGGCTCGAAAGTATCGTGAAACGCAAGAGAGTATGCGATGGGGCTTATTGGGGTCTCCGATGGGACAGGCCCTTAAGGGAAAAACTGCCGCGATTATAGGTTACGGCGGCATCGGACGGGCTCTAGCCCAGCGGTTGTCCGGGTTTGGAATGACCCTTTTCGCCGTTTCTAAACATGGTCCGCGAGCCCGAGACAACCAAGATGAAAAGCTATTAAAGAAACACATGGACCAAGAAGGTCTCCACGATGCCCTGGTGGCGGCTGATTTCGTCATTACAGCACCTCCCCTCAATGAGGAAACCCGTGGTCTAATGGGCAGGACCGAGTTTGAATGCATGAAGCCAGGAAGCTTCCTGATAAACGTGGCTAGAGGACCTGTAATCGAATACGAGGCCCTACTTTATGCCCTGAAAGAAAAGCGAATTGCGGGCGCTGGCCTGGATGTTTTCTGGGAAGAGCCATTCAACCCTGACGACGAGATCTTTCAGTACAACGTCCTCTCCACCCCGCACATAGGAGGCGCGACCGACGTAAGTCTCGCAGGCATCGCGATTCGAGTGGCCGAGAATATAAACCGCCTCCGCGTCGGCGACCTGCCACTCAATTGCGTTAATGCTAGCGATCTGGAGAAGGCATGACCGAGTCGTTACCGTCCCAACCGGACCGCTCAGTCCAGTATGGGCCGAACATTCCGGGGTTAGGCGCGATTTGCCGGGTCAACGTACGGAGACTCGTGGTCTCCCGTATAAACCTGAGTGGGCCTAAAGATCCGGTTGTTTCTTAGTTGTTCATGCCAATGGGCGAGCCATCCAGAGACACGCGCGATCGCGAAAATCGGCGTAAACTGATCGATTGGGATCCCGAGCTTGTCGTAGACGACACCCGAATAGAAATCCACGTTGGACGCAATTCCTTTGGCCCCAACCCGTTCGCTAATAACCTTCTCGACCTCTTGAGCTACCCTATATAGCGGATGCTCACCTTTGGCCTCAAAAAGTTTCATGGCAAGTCCCTGAAGCGCGTTTGCGCGAGGATCCTTCACTTTGTAAACCCGGTGACCCATACCCATTATTTTCTGTTTGGCAGCCAACCTGGCCTCTATAAATGGCTTCGCATTTTCAACCGTCTCTATCTCCCGAAACATCTTCAACGCTTGCTCATTGGCACCGCCGTGCAACGGCCCTGTTAGAGCTCCGATAGCGGAAGATACCATAGTGTAAGGGTCGGCTTCCGTCGAACCCACCACAAGACCGCTAAAAGTCGAGGCGTTCATTGTATGTTCGGCATGCAATATCAAACACACATCCATGATTCGTGCATCCAGAGGGTCCGGCTCTTCTTCAGTTAACATCCAAAGAAAATTGGCTGCGTGGCCCAGATCGTCACGAGGCCGGACCGGCTCATCTCCATGCCGCATACGTTCAAATGCAGCTACTATAGTCGGCATTTTGGCTATCAGCCGGACGGTCGACCAGTAGCGTTGCTCTTCATCTCTAATATCCCGTGCCGGGTAAAACATCCCCATCGCAGCTACTGCGGCCTGTAGCATGTCCATAGGATGACCGTTTTCTGGCATGCATTTTAGCATGTCCAGGATCCTATATTTGACTCGTCGGTGCGTCCGGAGGTTATGATCGAACCTTTTCAACTCTTCTCCCGCAGGTAATTTTCCGAACAGTAAAAGGTAAGAAACCTCTTCGAACGTGCTCTTTTCGGCTAGCTCCTCAATTGAGATGCCTCGGTATTCCAGGACACCCTCTTGCCCATTAATGAAGCCAATCTCAGACTCCATTATTGGCACCCCTTCGAGTCCGGGTATCAGTTTTTCCATAATCAGCCTTTCTGCATGTTGACGTGTCCAACAGGTGGGAGAAGCAACTGTCCCTACGACATCTGCTTATTGAAGGTATCTAAGTCGAAATAGTCACGCCATGCCGAAATTTTACCGTTATTCACTTCAAAAATCCCAGCGACCGGCAAAGATATGGTTTTAGGTCCCATTACAAAGGTGTCGACCCGTTCATTCATCACAACGTTGCCAGCCGAGGTCGTATGTTTAATTTCGAAGTTCGCACTCTCCGCGTCCTTCAAAAACGGTTCCGCAAAAGCACGAAAAGCATCATGGCCTACACATGGTTCCATGGGTATGTTGTGGTAGAAACAATCGTCAGTCATATAGGCGATAAGTTCCTCTACGTTCAGATTCGACCAGGCATTACAAAAATCCGTGACTAATTTCTCGTTTTCTGCGCTCATTGATTGGTCCTCCCTTTGGCTCCGTTTGCTAACAGAGCTTATCCTCGCCTCACTAGTCCTATCGGAAAGTAGTCCCAAATAGCAAGCCTCTCGCGCATTTCGTTTGTTCGACTATTGACCAGCAATGGTCATTTCCATAGCCTGTTTTGCATGCCTCCGGATTACCACCCGTTTGCCCCGACTGCCGCACAAATTCGCAATCGCCGCCCAGGAATAAGTGAAATTCTCCCCAACCTATTTGTCGGCGAATACCCACGCCTTAACGACATCGCGTGGCTTAAGCAAATCTATAGAATCACAGCAGTTTTGAGCCTCCAAGATGCAGACGATCTTGCCCTAAAGGGTTTAGACCCGTTTCTCTTGCAACGAACCTACAAACAGCATCAAGTGGAATTTTCCCGCGTACCAATTCCCGATTTCAATAGCGGTGCCTTTAGCCTCGCGCTACCCATAGCTCTTTCGCAACTCGAGGAATCCTTGGCTTCCCAGCACCGAGTTTTTCTTCACTGTAATGCCGGTTGCAACAGGGCCCCCACCCTGGCCATTGCCTACATTCACGCGTCCAGCCAAATGTCGTTAATAAAGGCGAGGGATTATTTCGAAGCCCGTCGTCCATGCGCGCCTTATATGCACATATTGTTCGATTTCTTCAATGTTCCTCGTACATTGTAAAACCTAGGCAAACGAGGCAAAAATATTGTCCGCCAGCAGAACCCCTTGCCTTGTAAGCCTGAGTGTACCATCGTCAACTTCGATTAGTCCTCGTTTGACGTAATTTGAGGTGTGCGGATAGGTCTCAAGCAACTCAGCACCGAATCTCAGACTAAATTTTTTTAGGGTGATTCCGGCCGATTGTCGGAGCGTGAGAAACATATATTCCGTTCGTGCCTGGTCCTTTGTGAGCGTTTCTCTCATCTGCGCAGGGCTCCGGCCGGAGAAAACCGCGTCCATATACTGGGTCGGGTTCGTCAAATTACTCCTCCTCCAGCCCCAACCAGGCGTCGAAGCGTAAGAATGAGACCCTGCGCCTATCCCAAGATAACTCTTCCCCTGCCAGTAACCAACATTATGTCGCGACGGGAAGCCAGGCCGGCAAAAGTTGGAAATTTCGTAATGTTGATAACCGCTCGCACGAAACGAGTCGTGGATGCATTCGTACATCTCTGCCTCCGCATCTTCGGAAATTGGGCTCAGCACGCCACGGTCCCGCCATGTGTAGAAAGGGGTGTTTTTTTCATATGTTAGGCCATAAATTGACACATGCTCCGGCCCATGTTCAACGGTGGTTCGTAAATCCTGCTGTACCAAGCGAAGTGTCTGCCCTGGTACGCCGTAGATCAGATCAACATTAATATTTTTGAATCCCGCTGCCCGGGCGAATTCGATCCCACGAGAGGCCGTTTCTGCGTCGTGTAGACGGCCTAGTGTTGTAAGGATGGAGGCCTGAAAAGACTGGATGCCAAAACTCAGACGGCTCACACCTATCCCTCTGTAGTCTTCTAAGAGACCCGTAAAAACTGATGCCGGATCAACTTCGAGAGACACATCGTGTCCTGCGACGGGGGAACACGAATCGTATACGACCGCGAGCAACCTATGAAGCGAGGCTGGTCGGAATAGAGATGGTGTTCCGCCACCGAAATAGACGCTATCTACCCGCTGCCCTTTCCACGGAGCCCTGTTCGAGCTTTCCGAGAATTCCTTACAGAGAGCTTCAATGTAACGCTCTTCAGGCCAACTCTTAGCGGCGTAGGCATTGAAGTCACAGTAAGGACATTTGGTGAAGCAATAGGGTATGTGAACATACAGCGAGAACGACACTATATAACCTGATTTCCGTACTTTCGTAGCACCGCCACGACAACGCCTCTGATTTGAACTTTCTCAGCCTGCACTACTATAGGCGCCATCGAACTGTTAGCAGGCTGAAGTCGTACCCGGTCGACGCCTTCGGAATAAAATTTCTTCACGGTAGCATCGCCATCCACAAGCGCCACCACTGTATCTCCGTTCCCAGCCGAATTCCGAGGTTCGACAATGACGAAATCTCCATCCAATATGCCCTCTTCTATCATAGATTGGCCATGCACCCGGAGTGTAAATGCCTGGTCGGGGCGACGGACAAGATCGACAGGAATAGACAATTTCTCGTTCGTTTCTACAGCCTCGATGGGAAGGCCCGCAGCAACCTTCCCTAAAAGTGGGAGCTCGATAGCCTCGACGGAGCCGCCCTGCTGTAAAATCTCAATAGCCCGACTCAGATTCCACTTCCTGGCGATGAAGCCCTTCGTCTCCAGATTGCGGAGATGCTTGTGAACGGTTGCAAGGGAAGAAAGGCCAAAATGCACGGCAATCTCTTCGAGTGTTGGAGCATATCCCTTCTCGCGACTAAAGTCAGCCAGAAAATCCCAAATTTCTTTCTGCCGTCTTGTCAGTGTCATACACGGTATTCCTGCTTTTGTTATGCCAGCGAACAAAAAGCGAATCAAGATGCTAACTAATCGGTTTCCTATGAAGTGCCCACACTACACTCGGTCGAAAATCAAGTACCAACTACAAAACCGCCGGAAAAAATGACGGTGAATCCGACAGTCCTAAGGTTTGCCAACCAGCAGGATTAGTGATAGGCGGACTCTAGTAAGCACTGCAACGGGAATCGCAAATGAAATATGCGATGGTTTTAGTTTTGGGTCTTGTTTTTGCCTTCGGCACGATAAGTTTTTGTTTTGCTGACGCCGCGTTGAAGGCGCGGCTAGAGAAATTGGTCACCGACGCACAAAGTAAGATCGACGTAGCGGAGCCGGTTTTTCGCGATGAAGTCTTCCTGCAATGGGCCAGGCTCACGTTCGGCATACGACACATGACGTATATCGTAGACACCCGCAACCCTGAGCACATACTGGGAATTGTCACATTCACATGCAAAGTGACACAGAGCGACTTCTTTGCAACGAAAAAGGAAGCTCAAGCAGCGCCTATAAAAAACATGATACCCCAGCTCATACCTTGTAGAGCTACGTACGAGTGGAAGGTCGACAGATGGGAGTATCTGCATGGCGCCACGTACATTAGAAAGGGAGACTGGAAACCGATTCCGATCGACAAGCCGAACGCCTTTCCCCAGCTTTATTTCAATCTCATGAAAAACCACGAAAGTAATGAGGCCAGCGGTGAGGACCCAGAGGGGCATACCTCAAGCCAGGAGGGAATCTCGGGGTCAGGATCTTGACAAAGACCGAACCTAGGAATGCGAGGAGAGGCGTTAGAGACCATGAAAATATTAACTTGGAACAAATGGTCGAACCCCGTCAAACAGAAATTTCCACCCCCAAGGTCTGCGCGATCAACACTATATTCGACGACCAGGTTCTTCTGCTGCTCGCTCTCGTCGTCAGTATAGCCCCGAGCAATCTCCCGCCTAGAGGAAACCACTACCCCCTGATACTGACGAGGGGTCGCCGTCACCGCGTTATACCAAACTCAATTCACTAGAGAATCCTGATGACGGAGTTAACGAAGGCATCACAGTCTCAAACGCCATTGATAAGGGCCGGTGTAGTCGGAGTAGGGCATCTCGGAAAATTCCACGCGGAGAAATACGCTAAGCTCCCGGGAGTAGCCCTTGTCGGGCTTGCAGATACAGATCGCCAACGGGTCCGCACTCTCGCGCGACAATTCCCTGCGGCGGCCTACACGGATTATCGCGATCTTCTCGGCAAGATTGACTGTGTGAGTATCGCCGTTCCAACTCAAATGCACTATTCCGTAGCGCGCGATTTTCTGCTTCGAGGCGTCGATGTACTCGTTGAAAAGCCAATTGCGGCGAATGGATCAGACGCACGAAAATTGGTCCAATTGGCGGATTCGGAAAAGCGGATTCTGCAGGTTGGTCATTTGGAAAGGTTTAACCCGGCATTGCGGTCTCTAACTGGAATTCTGACAGCACCACGTTTCATTGAGTGCCATCGGGTCGCACCCTTTGTCGAGAGGGGCACTGACGTGGACGTCGTCCGAGATCTCATGATCCATGATTTAGATGTAATATTGAGCTTGGTACGCTCGCCCATTGTGTCAAGGGAAGCGTTCGGAGTGCCCGTATTGACCGAGGCACCCGACATAGCCAACGTGCGCTTACGATTTGCGTCAGGTTGTATCGCTAACGTAACGGCAAGCCGTGTTGCCCTAAAGCGCGAGAGGAAAATGCGGATTTTTCAACCGGAAGCCTACCTCGTGATAGATTATGGTAAACAAAATATTCGTATTTGCCGGCGAAAGGCCTCCAGTCGGGACGGAAAAATTCCGAATTTGTCCTTCGAAGAGCGTTCGGTGGGCGGTCACGATGCACTCGAAGAAGAGATTAGAGCCTTCGTGCGTTCGGTTCAGAACCGCGCCAGGCCGATAGTAAGCGGGGTCGATGGACTTCAGGCTTTGGAAGAGGCGGAGAATATTGTCGCAGCCCTGGAGCTTCCATAGTGGGAATCCTCTTAGTCGCCGGCGAGGCATCGGGCGACCTCCACGGAGCGGACCTGGTTCGCGCTATCCGAGAACGACGTCCTGAAACGAGCGTTTCCGGAATTGGCGGGCCAGCACTCCGACAGGTAGGCATGGAAACTTTAATTGACTCCTCCAGAATAGCCGCTATGGGTCTGCTGGAAGCCGCAGACAAATTCGGAGCAATCCGTACCGCATACCGTGAAATGGCGGAAATTTTGCGGACAAATCCGCCAGAACTACTCGTATTGGTTGACTTTCCCGAGTTCAACATGCGGCTGGCGAAGGTCGCCAAGACAAACCACGTACCAACGTTTTATTATATCAGCCCCCAGGTATGGGCATGGCGCAGGAAAAGGGTGCACACTATGGCTGAAAGAGTCGACCTCCTCGCAACGGTATTTCCCTTCGAGCAAGAGTTTTACGCTAAGTGCGGTTTTACTGTCGAGTTTGTAGGGCACCCACTAGTTGACCGTGTCCGACCTTCTCTCTCAAAAAAAGAAACCCGAGCTCGTTACGCGTTAGACCCTAAAAAACCAATTATTGGTCTATTTCCAGGAAGCCGTGAGCAGGAGGTCCAGCGTTTGCTCCCTCCCCTCGTCGAGGCGGCAACGATCCTCGATGAAAAATATCAATTCATTTTAGCTGTCGCGCCAACTCTCGAGAAAAAGAAAATAGAATCCGCTCTTCCCAAAAACTCTAGCAAATTTCAGATAGTACAAGGCGACACCTACAACATCATGAATGCGACGGATCTGGGCCTAGTAGCATCCGGTACGGCAACGCTGGAAATGGCCCTCACAGGGACCCCGATGGTGATAATTTACAAGATGTCCTACTTTACGTACGGACTTGCAAGGTTGTTCGTCCATGTCCCCTTCATCGGTATGCCAAACATAATAGCTGGGAAACAGATCGTTCCCGAATTAATTCAAGGAGCGGCAACGCCAAAAAAAATTGCGCAGGAGGCGCTCCGGTTGCTAACAAACCCGGAGGCATATAGCCTAGCACAGAAGGGATTGCACGACGTGTCTAAACAGTTAGGCAGTCCCGGGGCCGCAATACGCGCCGCAAAGCTTGCCTGTGACTTATTAGATCGGGCCCAGTCAGAGAACCCTATCTGAACGTCAGAGACTATGAATATCTACCGGCGGCTATTGTTGTACCTACGGCCCTACCTCTACCGCGCCTTCCTCCCGGCCGTTGCCTGCATGGTACTGTTCAGCGCAACAAACGGGGTCTTACCTTTTCTCGTGGAGCATGTATTTGACGATATTTTTGCGGATCGGAATCGGGCCGCACTAAAAACACTGCCCTTTCTCATAGTGGCCACCTTCACTCTTCGTAGCGCCTGTAATTTTGGCCATGTCTACCTGATGGAGTATGTAGGCCAGCGCATTATCGAAAATCTCCGCAACGAACTTAATGCCCATTTGCAGTCGTTGTCGCTCTCTTTTTTCCAGCGGCATCCGACCGGCACACTTATCTCTCGCGTAACCAATGACACCCTTCTGGTAAGGCAGGCCATTACACAGGCGACAGCGTCAATGATGCGAGATTTCACTACCCTAGTAGTCCTGATCACGGTAGCTTTCTGGAAGGACTGGGTTTTGGCAGGCATCGCCTTCGTAGCTTTTCCCGCCACCATTTGGCCCCTCATGCGGATTTATCAGAGAGTACGGCGCCTCAGCCGCAAGGGGCAAGGCGCCCTAGGCTATCTTTCGGCATTACTGCAGGAGACAATACAAGGAAGCAGAGTAGTAAAGGCATTCGGGATGGAACCCTACGAAAAAGCGCGCTTTGCCTCTGAGAATCACCGGCTGTACAAACACGCCATCCGGGCCGGGCGTCTCAAAGCCTTTGTGCCAGCAATGGTAGAACTCCTAGCGGCATGTGGGATTGCGGGAGTAGTGTGGTACGGTGGGTCGAGTGTTATCGAGGGGGAACGGACTCAGGGTGGATTCGTAGCATTCCTTACAGCAATGCTGCTAATATATCAGCCGTTCAAACATCTTACCAGGACAAACACATCCGTACAGAATGGCCTAGCAGGGGCAGAGCGTCTGTTCGAAATTCTAGATGAGCGCCCCGAAGTGAACGAAACACAAAACGCAAAGCGCCTAATAGATTTTACGGCGAACATACGTTTCGACGATGTATCTTTCCGCTACAAAGAAGAGTGGGTTATCAAGAATCTCAACCTTACTATAGCGGCAGGAGACGTCGTAGCCCTCGTCGGCCCTAGCGGTGGCGGAAAGAGTACTCTAGCGGACCTTATTCCCCGATTTTACGAAGTCAGTGAAGGCAGTATCCGCTTTGATGAGCAAGATATACGAAACCTGACTTTGTCCTCCCTGCGGTCCCACATTGCAATTGTCACGCAGGACACATTTTTATTTAATGACAACGTGCACAATAACATCGCTTACGGCATGCAGGCGAAATCGGAAACAGAGATAATAGAAGCCGCAAAAGCTGCTCACGCGCATGATTTCATCATCGAACTACCTGAGGGGTACCAAACACAGATAGGGGAATTAGGAGTGATGCTTTCTGGAGGCCAACGCCAACGGCTTGCAATAGCACGGGCTCTTCTAAAGGATGCTCCGGTGCTGATTCTCGATGAGGCAACCTCCTCGCTCGATAATGAGTCCGAAAGGCTAGTACAGAACGCTGTAGAGCAGCTTATGTCCGGGAGAACCGTCTTAGTGATTGCCCACCGCCTTTCTACTATTCGGCGAGCAGACCAGATTGTCGTGCTCGATAAAGGCTGCATAGTTGAACAGGGGCCACACGAAGAACTCTTGGCGAATAACGCACACTATAAACGCCTATACGAAATGCAGTTCATCAATACCTCTCAGTCAGCGGCGTAAAACAGATGGCAGAACTGGAATCGTCTCCCAGGCGGAGAACCCCCACTCGCAATCGGAATGGGACTCCTCATACCGCCACTGGCCCGGCACAATACAAACTCGTCGAAGAGTTCAAAATTCGCTTCTGGACATGGGCTGCGTCCAGCTTGCTTTATCTTATGAGGATCACTATCCGCAAGAGCTACATTGGACACACTGAAGATCTACGAGAAAGATGGCGGTGTAATGATCGTGTCATTATGACTTTCTGGCATAGCCGTATATTATTGATGCGTTTCGCATACCAAGGCCGTAAGGCTTGCGTTATGAACAGCATGCATAGGGACGGGGAAATCGTGACGCGCGTGATGGAACGTTTCGGCATTTTATCGGTCCGCGGTTCTTCTTCGCGTGGATGGACCCATGGGCTGAAAGGGCTCGTGAATAGTCACAGTCAGGGCTATGACCTTATCGTCGTTCCAGATGGCCCACGGGGGCCAAGCCGGAGGGCAAAAACTGGGGCCCTTCAAATCGCACGCGTGACCGGTGCACCCGTTTATCCAACGGCCTACAGTGCCCGTTGGCACTTCACGATAAACAGTTGGGACAAACTAATGATTCCTCTCCCTTTTAGTCGCGTGGTATTTGTGGTCGGTC